>JBCDKO010000026.1:0-33402 GCA_038746525.1 Bacteroidota bacterium | reverse complement strand
GTGGGAGTGGTGCTGATGAAAAGGCTGGATGCGGCGATCGCAGCAGGGGATCATATCTATGGGGTGATCAAGGGCTGGGGGGTGAACCAGGACGGGTCGACGAATGGGATTACGGCACCGAGCAAGAAATCCCAGGTGAAGTTACAGTCGGATATTTACGCGAGGTTCGGGCTAGATCCTGGGACGATCACGTATGTGGAGGCGCATGGGACGGGGACACAGTTGGGTGATCCGATCGAAGTGGCGGCGCTGACCGAATCGTTCAGAAGGCACACGGAAAAGCGGCGCTACTGTGGGTTGGGCAGTGTGAAGAGTAACATTGGTCATACGCTCACGGCAGCGGGGGTATCAGGGTTGATGAAGGTGTTGTTACAGCTGCAGCACCGGCAGTTGGTTCCCACGATCCACTACGAGAAGCTGAATGAGCACATTGACTTGGAGGATAGTCCTTTTTACATCAATACGGAGTTAAAGGATTGGGAGACGGAGGATGGTCAGCCCCGCCGAGCAGCGGTGAGCAGTTTTGGGTTCAGTGGCACGAATGCGCATATCGTGATTGAAGAGTATCGGGAAGAATCAAAACACAAAAATGTCGAATTAGAGCCAGAAGGCCCTTTTATTGTTCCTTTATCGGCAAAGAACGAAGTGCGGTTAAAGGAGCTGGTTCGGAACTTATCGGACTACTTGGATCGTCTATCCTTAATTGACCATTTACTATTACCAGACCTGGCCTACACCTTACAAGTAGGCCGAGAAGTGATGGAAACCCGACTGGCGTTGGTGGTGAATGATCTGGAAGAATTGAAAACGCAATTAGCAAGCTATCAGAAAGGGAAAAGGAAAGACCTTTTGATCGGTAACATTACAAAGGACCAATCCGACTTTTTGCTGGAAGGTGGTGCAGGTCAAGCTTATATCAATTATGCGATTGAAAATAAGGAACTTAAATCCTTAGCCCAACTTTGGGTGAAAGGCGTGGAGATTGACTGGAATCTTTTATATAAGGAGGGGCATAAACCGAATAAGATGAGCTTGCCGACCTATCCGTTTGCAAGGGAACGGTATTGGTATGACAGTTTTTCATCTGTTTCTGAAGGCACTAAAAAAGAGCTAACACTGATAATGAATAGCACAAAAGAAGCCTCCTGGAAAGAAAGTTCTTTTGATTATCTATCCGATCATTTGGTAGGAGAAGAAATACAGTTGAAAACAACCCAAGAAGGGATCGCTATTGTTCAGTTGAATGCCCGTTCGACCAAAAACATGTTGGATGAGGTGTTGGTAAAAAGTCTTCAAAAGACCTTTTTGGATCTGAGGAAAATGCAAGACCTAAAAGCGGTTATCCTCACCGGATATGAGGAGGTTTTCTGTATGGGAGGCTCTCAACAGATGCTGGAACAGATTGCCAAAAAAGAAAGTCGCTTTACCGATGCGCCTTTTCTGTATCGTGGATTGTTGGAGTTTGATGTTCCGGTGATCAGTGCGATACAGGGTCATGCTTTTGGGGGAGGGCTGTTGTTTGGATTGTATGCAGACATTGTATTGATGAATGAGAGCGGGACCTACACTGCCAACTTTATGAAGTATGGGTTTACACCAGGGATGGGGGCTACGTACATCTTGGGAGAAAAGTTAGGCAAACAGCTGGGTCTGGAAATGATGTACACGGCCCGCTTATTCAGTGGGGAGGAGTTGAAACGAAGAGGGGCATCGGTGCTCATTGTCGGAGAGGTCTTGAAAGAAGCGCTTCAGATCGCCAGAGAATTGTCAAGTAAGCCCCGAAAGTCTCTGGAAACATTGAAGAAGCATTTGTCGCAAGAGGTACTCTCAGAACTGCTGATTCATATTTCTGGTGAAGAGCAGATGCATGAGGAGACGTTTCCTACCGAAGAAGTCAAGCATCGGATCTCGGAGCACTTTGTGAAGGCTTCGGGTTTCAGCGCTGAGGAAGCTCAAGGAGCATTAGCACCAGAACCATCGAAAGTGCACTTGCCGGACGTTTCGCAGTCTGTGGTAAAAAAACAGGATGATGTTCATGATTCCATCGTATTAGCTACCCCTTCATCGGAGGCGACTTCTTTAGCAGGAGAAAGGGAGGTTGAGCTGGTTGGGGTCCCTGCAGGAACACAAACACAGTCTGTGGAAAGCCAGAAGCAGATAGATCAGCAGACTACAGTGATGACTAGGGATCAGATCATCGCAAAGCTCAAAAGTATCTTTGAGCAGGTGATCCACATTCCTTCGTCAGCCTTAGATGAACAAACCTCTTTTGCGGATTTAGGAGTGGATTCGATCAGTGGAGTGGAGCTTATCCGTTCGATCAATGAAACGTTTTCTTTGTCTCTGGAGGCAGCAATGCTTTATGACTATCAAAACTTGAATGAACTGGCAGGATTAATCATCAAAAAATCAGGTTGGTTAGAAAATCAATTGGATGATTTGCAATTTTTGATTTCTGAAAGTACGGAAGAATCTACCGCGGATAATTATGAGAAGAGAGAATGGATAAAACAGGAAAACGAGATTGAACGTTCTGCTCTTTCTGTTGATGACTTGCTCTCATCTTTCGACGAACAGCGTGTGGATTCGATCGCTAAGAAAAAGGAAGAAAGTAAAAAAACGCCTGCTGAACCAATTGCAATCATTGGTTATTATGGTCTCTTTCATGAGGTACAAAATGCCGAAGAATTGTGGACCGGTGGATTAACACAACTTGATGAGACAAAACCCAGGTCTAATGGCTCTTACTTAAAGCTCGATTTACCGGATGAAAAAACCGTAGAGACGATATTCGAAGTGTTGGCTATCGATCGTGATGCCTATCATACAATGGGGCATCAACAGCAAGTCGTCTTTTATGCCTTGGCCCAGGCCATACAACATGCAGGACTGTCGAAAAAAGCGTTGAAAGGTTCTCCGACTGGGGTATTTGTTACCGCAGGTCAATTATCGGAACTCGATGGTACTAACAGTAACAAAGCCGAAGACCATGCTGCTCATATGATCCCTGCCAGGATCTCTTTTGAGTTGGATTTGAAGGGACCCAGTGAAATTCATAATGCGTCCTGTACCTCCAGTTATTTGCTCATCCACAAAGCCATCCAAAGCATGCTACTGGGTGAATGTGATCAGGCACTGGTGATCGGCATTAATCTGATTACGGAGAAGACCGCTGACTATGGCGGAGCGACAGATTTACAAGCTTTGCTCAGTAACACCGGAGTGATGAAAAGTTTTGATGCCACGGCTGACGGGATTGTCAGGAGTGAAGGAGTGGGTGTGGTTTTACTCAAGAAAAAAGCGGAGGCAGAAGGGGATCAAAACAAGATTTATGGCTTGGTTAGAGGCACAAGTTTTGTGCACGGAGGGAAGAACTTATCGTGGGAAGCGCCCAATCCTAAAGGCCTTAAAACGGCGATCACTTCCAGCATTGAAAAGTCAGGGGTAGAAGTGGACACGATTGACTACATCGAGGCACATGGCATCGCCAACCCGATGGCGGATGCGATCGAGCTGAGTGCGATCAGTGAAGCATATAGGAATCACTCCAAAGCTTCGGATAAGCAATGGTATGTGGGCAGTGTGAAGCCGGTAGTGGGTCATCCGGAGCTGGCCTCAGGCATGGCTTCGCTGATCAAAGTGTTGAAAGCCTTTGAGCACCAAATGATTCCTGGCATTGCAGGCTTGGGAGAAGTGACCAAAGAACTGGCTTCGGATCATTCACTGATTTTGCCAAAGGCACCTGTTGCCTGGGAAAGTGATGTTCATCCTCGCAGGGCAGCGCTGAACAGCTATGCGGTAGGAGGAGTGAATGCACATATTATTTTGGAAGAGTATCTGGGCAATGGAACGGTTCCCCATTCACCTAAAAAAACAGGGGTTGAAGCGTTACCGGGTTTGATCAATGCAGAAACGCCCGATATGGAGTCACCCTCGCTTGGATCTGCTGCTGATAGGATGGATAACGAGCAACGAGCAAGGTTGAAAGACCTCATTGCGGAGGCACTACACATTTTACTATCAGAAATCAATGACTCCACTCCACTTACCGACTACGGTATTTCTTCCCTTCAGATGGTGCAGTTGGTTCAATCGATCCATCTGCAGCTGGGTGTACGAATGACCTTTGGAGAAGTGATTCAGGCAGAAACAGCGGGGGATTTGATTGATCTTATTTCGAACAAGGTAAAATCAACAGGCATCTTAGCTGCAGAAGCTACGCTGGATGAACACATTATTCTATTCAAGAAGACTTCAGAGGGAGAAACAGGAATCATACTTCCAGGAATGCCGGGAATAGTAGATGGGTATTTCGAGCTGGCTGAGGGCATTGCAGAACCCACAGCATATGGCATTCAAATGGTGGGGTTTGATGGGAAAGCCGAGCCATTGTCATCGGTGCCATCTATGGCAAGCCATTATGCGGAAATGATCCAGGTTAATGCAAAAGGCAAAATAAGCTTGTATGCCCATAGTTATGGAGGGCTGATTCTTTTTGAGTTATTAAAAATTCTGAAAGCATCAGAAACTCAAGTTGATGGGATCTTTTTGCTGGACAGTTATGCCCATGTCTTAACCAAGATGAATCAAACGGAGAAACACGCTTTTTTTCTGTATTTGATTGGGGCACAATTGCAGTTGTCTATGGATAAAAAAGAAGCCCAGACTTTTTCCAAAAAACTCATCCGGCAACCCAAACATAAGCGGGCCGGACTAGTGTATACCTATTTGACCGAGAAAGGCGTAGTTATAGCTAAGGATTTCTTTGAGCGACTCTACCAAATCTACAACATCAGCATGCTCATCAACTATCGACCCAAAGGCAAGTTGGATTACGAGGTCAGGCTCATCAAAGCGGCAAACCCTCTGGTAGAAAATGAAGACCCCACTTTGGGCTGGTCGCGGTATTACCGATCCGTAAAAGTCATAGAATCCGAAGGCGATCACTTTGAAGTAGTTAAAAAACCTTTTGTGAGAGAATGGATGGAGAAAGTCAAATTAATGAATTAGATTACCTAGTATCATGAAATTAATCTTTTATTTCTCTGTCAGAGCTCCTGGTGTAAAGGCATGGGCAGAAACGAGAAAATAGAGAAATAAAGTAGTATATAATGTATTAACGAGTGTTTTATGACTTATATCCCTGTTAATATGTTGATTTAAGACATAAAATGAGTAGAAATAAGAATAAATTCTGGTTAATTGTATTTATGAATTGTAATTTTAAATTGAAACAGTTGAATAAAAAATCCTTTCAATGTAAAGCTTGAGTTTTATCCAGATTTATAGAGTAATTGAAATTAAAGATATAAATACCCTTGGTTCAGTATTAAATACATAATAAGAAGATGAGCTATTTAGAAAAGAGATTAGCGATTATTGAAGTGTGACTGTGAAAATGACTGAAGGAATATCTTTAGAATTGAGGATAAAAAAGTATGTGATGTTAATTATTTAGATTATTGTCAATAAAGGAAATTCAATATGAGACCGTTTATTTGGGCGAGATAATATATGATTAAAAGAACTGGATAGTTTTCTTATAGTGATCAAGCCTTTATTCTCATCTATACGTATAGACAAGCTCATTGGTAAGTCCTGAAATAACCATAAGATTTAAAGCCTTGATACTATGCTGAACCTCTGTTTGGAGTATGTGGTGGAATTTCAATTGTAGTGCCACAAAAAGGGTTTAGATTGGAGGGAATTGTAAAAGGGATTATGAATAAAAACAGTATCTTTAAAATGACTGATTTAAATAAAAAAGAGGAAAGATTCTTCGGATTTAATGGTTATCGAGATTGTTATCCTTGAACTTACTGTAGCTGATTATATGAGTAGATGAGCGTGCTATCGCATTAACAATTACAGTAATTTGGGTGATAATTCAAATCATTTGGACGCTAAAAATTATTTTAAATAAATATCAGAAAACGATGAAAGTAATCTATCTAGTTAAAAGTAATCTACCTATTAATTAAAACTTAACTACTATGAAACCAACCCTTTTATTTCCTGGCCAGGGCTCCCAGTACAAAGGAATGGGCAAGGCTCTGTTTCCCAAATATTTGAAAGAGGTGCAAAGTGCCTCAGAGATATTAGGATATGATATCGAAGAATTGTGTGTTAAAGATCCAAATCGCCAGCTGGCAAAGACCCAATACACCCAACCTGCTTTGTACGTAGTCAATCATCTACAGTACCAAGAAATCGACCTGAAACCTCATTATGTGATAGGTCATAGCCTGGGAGAGTATAATGCGCTGCTGGTTGCTGGAGCCTTTGATTTCGAGACCGGTCTACGGTTGGTGCAAAAGCGGGGTGAATTGATGGCTGCTGCTTCGGGTGGGAGCATGGCCGCCGTGTTAGGCCTCAACATAGATGCGCTGAAGAACAAACTTAAGGAAGGTGGCTATAATGATCTGGACATTGCCAACTATAACACCCCTACCCAAACAGTATTGTCAGGTCCACAGGCCAGTATTGATCAAATTTGCAAGGATTTTGATGCACAAAAGATCAAGATTATTCCTTTATTTGTGACTGCTCCGTTTCATTCTAGATACATGGAAGCTGCGTCCAAAGAGTTTGCAACCTTTCTGCAGGATTTTACCCTCAAGGATCCCCAATTGGTCGTGATTGCCAATGCCACTGCCCGTTCATATGGTACAGGACAGGTAGCCGATCTACTCAGCCGTCAAATTGCCGGATCGGTACAGTGGACAGACACCATCCGCTATCTGATGGGTCAGGGAGTGACGGAATACCGCGAAGTGGGCCGTGATATTCTGACCAAAATGGTGGACGAGATCCGCAAAGATTGTACGCCCATTAAGGCAAAAGGATCTACTGCTGCAAAGTCCTCTGCGAAGAATAAAAAGAAGACTCAGGCTTCCTCATCGGCAACATTTACTTCCTCCAAAACCATCTCTAATGGGACTAACGGAAAAACCTCTGGTTCACTAAATAACGGAACATCGTTGCCCTTGGCTCGCCGATTAGGTAGTGCCGCTTTCCGGGAAGACTACGGCGTGAACTACAGCTACATTGCTGGAGCAATGTACCGGGGCACAGCTTCCAAAGAGTTGGTCATTGCTATGGGCAAAGCCGGGATGATTGGCTACTTGGGCACAGCAGGCTTGTCGTTGGAGCAGGTCTCCTCTGACATTGACGCCATCCAGGCCGCCCTTAGTGAAGGCCAGGCTTATGGAATGAACCTGCTGCACCACCTGGGCGATCCGGATTTTGAGATGCAGACGGTGGAGCTATACTTAAAGAAAGGAGTCCAAAACGTAGAAGCGGCTGCCTATATGCAAATGAGCGAGTCGCTGGTGTATTTTCTTGCATCGGGTATCGAAAAGCGCTCCGATGGTTCCTTCACTAATCGTCACCGTGTGTTGGCCAAGGTCTCTCGTCCAGAAGTGGCCGAAGCCTTTATGCGTCCAGCACCTGAGCGGTTACTAAATGCTTTGCTGGATCAGGGAAGGCTCACCCCTGAACAGGTTGAAGGAGTGAGAAAGCGTCCCATTAGTTACGACATATGTGTGGAAGCCGATTCAGGTGGCCATACCGATGGGGGTGTAGCACTGGTGTTGTTACCCTCCATTCAGCGGTTGAGAGACGATCTCCAAAAAGAATATGGGTATCCCGAGACCATTAGAACAGGGCTAGCTGGTGGGATCGGCGCTCCTTCTTCTGCGGCTAGTGCCTTTGTTATGGGGGCCGATTTTATCCTCACTGGTTCTATTAACCAATGCACGGTAGAGGCCGGCACCAGCGATGCAGTTAAGGATTTGCTGGAAGCTATCAATGTACAAGACACAGACTATGCTCCAGCCGGCGACATGTTTGAGATCGGCGCAAGGGTGCAAGTACTTAAAAAAGGTGTTTTGTTCCCTGCCCGTGCCAACAAACTGTATTCCTTATATAATCAATACAATGCCCTGGAGGAAATTCCGGAGAAAACAATCATTCAATTAGAACGTAATTATTTCAAGAAATCGCTTGCTGAAATCTGGGAGGAAACAAAGACCTACTTTAGAAAGATTGGAAAACCTGAAGAGATCACCAAAGCCGAGCAGACGCCGCGACATAAAATGGCATTGGTCTTCCGCTGGTATTTTGGCTACAGTTCGCGAGTGGCTTTTGCAGGTGACATGGATCACAAGGTAAACTATCAGGTGCATACGGGTCCAGCGCTTGGTGCTTTCAACCAATGGGTAAAGGGAACGGAACTGGAGTCGTGGCGTAACCGTCATGTGGACAAGATTGGTAAAAAGCTGATGGAGGCTACCGCTGAGCTATTAGAAGCCACCATGGCACAGCTAAATAAAGATGCCTTAGAAGTAGATGCGTTATGAAAAGAAAGAAAAGTGAGTACCTACATTAAAAGTAGCTCCTATGAAAGAGTACGTAATACAGTCTAAAATTCTGGTCATCCTGTAACAGGCTTGTTGTTGGCATTCTAAAGGATAGCGAATGATACGGAAGCTTTATAAAATGGTAGTTGACGCCAAAGTCATATCTTTAGGTAATGACGCAATGAAATCAGAGGTAGACACGGAATCATTCTGAATACCCAAAATGTTACCTTATCCAGACGCAACATTACTTAAGACCCCAATAAGGGTATTTGGAGTAAACGGAAGTCACGACTTATTTTGATGAAATAATCATAAAATGCTCTAAAATACAAATGAAAAAATGACAATTAAAGATCAAAAGCCACTTGTAAACCAAATAGAATAAAAAAATCACATAGATAATCTTACACTAATTAGAAGATAAATAAATATAATGGCTATGGAAAAAGATACGTTGTTAGACTTGTTAAAAACACATTTAACCGAGATTATCCCTGAGTTAGAAGGGAAATCCATCTTGGTGGATGAGCCTCTGAGAGACCTCGGAGCCAATTCGGTAGATCGAGGAGAACTTATTACCCTAACCTTAGAACAATTGGAATTGGATATAGCCCGTGTCGAATTGGTGGGAGCACAAACACTGGATGAATTGGCCGATGTGCTGCTCGAAAAAATGGAATGATGGACAAAAACAGGATTTTTCAACGCATTGTTAGCCATCTGGAAGAGATGCTACCCAATACCATAGATCCTAACTTGGTAAAAGAAGATGCCATGTTGACACTTTTAGGAGCAAGCTCGGTAGAGCGTGCCGAACTCATTGAGCGGATGCTGGAAGAACTGGACCTAAAGGCTGACCGGTTTGAGTTTCATTCGGCCGACAACCTGGGCGAACTGGCCGATTTGCTGGCTCATCAATACCAAAGAGAAAAAAGTACTGAATGATGCTTGCACAAAAACAACTTAGACCTCTTCAGGTGGATTTGCTAAAGTATAAAAGTAGAGAGATGGTATGAATGACTCTATCCACCAAATCGTTATTACTGGTATGGGTGTATTGAGTCCTATAGGAACAGGTATTGCCCCATTTACTCAGGCTCTGAAAAGAGGAGACACGAACTTTTCAACGATTGAGATAGCGCATTCAAATCAGCAATTCGATTTTCCTGGCGCTATGCTCCCTGATTTCGAGTATAAAAAAGAAGTCGAGAAGCTTTTACCAGATGGAGCATTAAGGAAAAAAGCAGTGCGTCTGCGTCATCTTTCAACTGCGACAACACATGGGGTATATGTAGCCCTGGAAGCGTGCCAGGCTGCAGGTCTAGACGGGGCTGTTGCTAACGCTGATCGCGTGGCATTAATCTGCGGTGGCAGCAACTTCCAGCAGGGCCAATTGATAAAAACACAACAGCGTTATCAGCAACAACTAAATTTTATCAACCCGACCTATGGTTTCACCTTCTTAGAAACAGATATGATAGGCCTTTTATCTGAGTTATTAGATTTTCACGGTGAAGGTTATAGCATCGGCGCTGCTTCGGCCAGCGGTGCCATGGCGTTGATTAGCGGGTATCGGCTGATTGCATCTGGTGACTATGATGTGGTATTAGTCGTCGCGCCTTCTATGGAGCTTTCGGTCTATGAATATCAGGCGCTCACTGCTTTAGGCGCCATGGTTTCAATAGCTTCGGATAGCGATATCTCCGGGCTATGTGCACCTTTTGATCGAAGCCATCGCGGGTTTATGTATGGACAAAACGCTGCAGCTTTAGTGTTGGAATCCGAAAACCATGCCCGCAAGAGAGGCACTACTATCAAAGGACGCATAGCTGGATATGGCACAGCACTGGATGGCAATCGGAACCCTAATCCTAATGTGAACGGAGAAGTACGTGCAATCCAAAAAGCGCTGGAGATGTCGGGCTTTCCGGCCACCACCATTGAGTATATCAACACCCACGGTACTGGTGCTGTTTTAGGTGATGAAGTGGAGGCGGAAGCTATTGTGAAGGCCGGAATGGCAGGAACGAAAGCCAATGCGACCAAAGCACTTATCGGGCATGGTATTACGTCGGCAGGTCTAGTCGAAGCAGTGGCTTGTCTGGTACAGTTGCAGGAAGGGTTTTTGCATCCGAACCCACACTTGCAGGATCCCATCACACCTGCATTAGATTGGATAGGAATGGAAGCGATTGAGATTCCTATCCTGCGGGCAATGAGCAACAGTTTCGGTTTTGGAGGTATTAATACTTCGGTAGCCTTTGAAAAGGCTGAGTACCAAGATTACGCTCGGGATTCCATGACGTAATCAGTTTTAAATTACGCCATGAGATTTTATACTCCGAGGCACTTGACATAATGGCATAGAATTACAATAGGAAAAATATAAATCAACGAATTAATTATCTAAACGAACTAAGATTATGGCAAAAGCAGGAATAGAAGCTATGAACGTTTATTGTGGGTCGGCGGCACTTGACGTGGCCGAACTGGCCCAGCACCGTGGACTGGACAACGACCGGTTTGAAAACTTATTGATGAAAGAAAAAACGGTGCCGATGCCATATGAGGATCCCATCTCGAATGGGGTTAATGCAGCAAAACCAATCCTTGACAGATTGAGTGAAGCAGAAAAGGATAACATTGACCTGTTGATCACGAGCACCGAGTCGGGCATAGATTTCGGCAAGTCGATGAGTACCTATATTCATCATTACCTGGGGTTGAACCGGAATTGTCGTCTTTTTGAGCTTAAGAACGCTTGCTACTCTGGGACCGCGGGATTCCAAATGGCAGTAAATTTTGTCTTATCGGAGGCTTCACCTGGCAAAAAAGCTTTGGTCGTGGCAACCGATGTGACGCGTATTGGTGTAGTAGAAGACTCTATGGATTTTTCTTTTGCAGAGCCTTCTTCAGGATCGGGGGCGGTGGCTATGCTCATTAGTGATTATCCGGTTGTTTTTCAGGTAGACAAAGGTGCTAACGGATATTATGGCTATGAGGTGATGGATACCTGCCGGCCCGTACCGGACAAAGAAGCCGGAGATTCCGATTTGTCTCTGCTTTCCTATTTAGACTGCTGCGAAAATAGCTTCAGAGAGTATCAAAAGCGTGTGGAAGGAGCGGATTATCAGGATACTTTCCATTATTTATCTTTTCATACACCGTTTGGAGGAATGGTAAAAGGGGCGCACCGCACTAATATGCGCAAATTCAAGAAAGCCGCGCCGGATGCGATAGACGCAGATT
Organism: Bacteroidota bacterium; assembly: GCA_038746525.1. Classification (GTDB taxonomy): domain Bacteria; phylum Bacteroidota; class Bacteroidia; order Cytophagales; family Cyclobacteriaceae; genus Ekhidna. Next base: position 21,790 of record JBCDKO010000026.1, on the reverse strand, counting down.
TCGAACAAAGAGTTACGCCTTCTCTTAATTATTGCCAGCGGGTGGGCAACATCATGGGGGCAACCAGTCACCTGGCGCTTGCTAGCACGATTGATAATGGGGATTTCACGCAACCTAAGCGAATGGGCGTTTTTTCTTATGGGTCAGGTTGTTGTTCGGAGTTTTACAGTGGAGTGGTGACTCATCAAGGGCAAGAACAGCAAAAACAGTACGATATAAGTGGCCATCTAGATGATCGGACACTGTTGAGTATCGAAGAATATGAAAAAACCTTTGAGACTAACAGTAAGTTAGCATTTGGCACTAAAGATTTTAAGGTCGATACGGGTCTGCATCCCGAACCTTTTGGTCATGTACAAGGTAAGGGCAGGCTGATCTTTTCGGCTATTGAAAATTTTCACCGAAAGTACGAATGGGTTTAGCAGCCAGCCAACAAATGACTACTAATAAAAGCATACAATTGCGTGATCAGAAAGGCGTACTTTTTGTGACCTTTAATAGGCCTGAGGCTAAAAACAGCATTAATAGTGTATTGGTTTCTGAAATTCGAGAGGTACTCACCCAGGCAGAAACCGATCCATCGATAAAAGTGGTGGTGCTAGAAGGCAATGCTACCCATTTTTGTACAGGAATGGATTTCCAAGCGGTCAGTAACGGTACAGAAGATTTAATGGCGGATGATCCGGATGGCTATTACGAAATGCTAAAGCAGATTGGTGGTGGCTCTAAAGTGATTGTTTCCAAAGTGGATGGTCAGGTCAATGCCGGAGGTGTTGGTTTGGTTGCCGCCAGTGACCTGGTTATTGCCTCGGAGAAAGCGACCTTTGGCCTGTCGGAAATGCTTTTTGGTTTATTGCCTGCCTGTGTCATGCCTTTTTTGATCCGAAGGGTTGGAGTGCAGAAGGCTCAATGGATGACCCTCATCACTCAGGGAATACCTGCACAGCGAGCATATGAAATTGGTCTGGTTGATGAAGTCAATGGCAATACCGCTGACTCGCTGCGCCGCAATTTGTTACGCTTGACACGACTGGAAACCGATACTATCCGAAATTTGAAGGCTTATATGTCTGAACTTTGGATCATGAATGAGCAAACGCAGCGATTGGCAGTAGACAAGATTGCTTCGCTGATCAATTCTGAACAGGTGCAACACAATATCAAAAATTTTGTAACCACAGGAGCTTTTCCATGGAGCAAGTAGTGCAATTGACAGAGTTGGGCAATGGCATCGTACAGCTCACCATGCAAGACAAGGATTCGCGCAATACGTTTTCCAAGTCGCTGATTCAGGGAATCATGGAATCGTTTGAGGAGATCAGGCAAAATACGTCTTTAAAGGTGGTGATCCTTACCGGCTATGATAGCTACTTCTGTTGCGGAGGTACCAAAGAAGAACTTTTCGCCATTTACAATAAAGAGATCGGCTTTAACGATCTTAACTTTTTTACCCATCCTCTAGACTGTGAGATCCCGGTGATTTCGGCAATGCAAGGACATGGCATTGGGGGTGGCTTGGCTTTTGGCTGCTATGCTGATTTCATCATCCTGGGAAGGGAAAACATATACACAGCCAATTTTATGAAGTACGGCTTTACTCCGGGCATGGGATCTACCTATTTGTTACCACTTCGGTTTGGAGCGGTCGTAGGGAATGAGTTGTTGTTTACAGCAGAAAACTACCGGGGCGGTGAACTTCAGGAGCGAGGTATCCCTCAAAAAGTGGTGCCTAAAAGCCAGGTTTTGGAAGAGGCCATCAAGTTGGCTAAAAGCCTGGCAGAAAAACCAAGACTTTCATTGGTAACTCTAAAGGCGCACTTGAGTAGGGAGACTCGTGCTGCCATTGCACAAATCATTGAGATGGAGTTGAAGATGCACGATATTACTTTTCATCAGCCGGAGGTAAAAGCAAGAATTGAAGATTTATTTGGTCAATAAGCCATCCCCAAAAAGGAAAGGATGATCCATGATGAAAGTAACCAAAAAAGACTATCAACTTGTTTTTCTGTTCTCCGGACAAGGGAGCCATTATCGTGGGATGGGAGAAAAACTGTATAAGACCAATCCCGTTTTTACCAATACTCTGGAAAAGAGTGACAGCTACATGCAAAAAGTATTAGGGCGATCGCTGATTGAGGAGCTCTATTATAAAAAGGATGCTGATTTTGATGATTTGCTGATCACGCATCCTGCAATTGTAGCTGTGGAACTGGCCTTATGTTTGGCCCTTCGTGCAGAAGGGGTAGTGCCGGATTATGTGTCAGGTAATAGCCTCGGGGAATTTGCAGCTGCCGCTATTTGTGGGGTGTGGAGTGCAGAAAAGGCTTTAGAAGCCGCTCAGATACAAGCCAAATCAATAGTTCGAAACAACGAGAAAGGTGGTATGTTGGCCATCCTAGACATCGCACCCGATCTGCTGCAACGTCTTTCCAAGTCCTACAATCTGTATATTGCATCGAATAATTTTCCGGGCCATTATACCCTTTCAGGAGCTACCGCTTATCTGGATGCAGTAGAGGTGGAGTTGAAATCTTTGGAAATTCCTTACATGCGATTACCGGTAGCTTATCCCTTTCACAGCCCCTTGCTAAAAGCCGGTAAAGTTGAATTTCAGCAATACATGAGCACCCTTGAATCTTTGGATCAGCCTACAAAAGGATTCATCTCTGGATTATATGCCAAAGAATTAAGCTCGCTTCCAAATGATTATTTCTGGGAGGTAGTCAGCCAACCTGCTGATTTTGGGCATGTAGTTGCTGCTTTAGAAAAAAAAGCGCCTTGCTTATATGTGGATTTAGGTCCTTCAGGAACCAGTGCTACATTTATGAAATACAATCTGGAGGAACGTTCTAATTCAGTGGCCCATTCCATTATGACCCCTTTTAAGCAGGAAGATAAACAACTGCAAAAGCTTTTTCAGCTTCTTGAATCCTAAGAGGTAGAAAGATATAAATGCATGGAAGCAGCATCTCAACGCCTATTGTTGTACCGTGAAGAGAAAGCTATACCGATGGCTGTTGCAGTAGTGAAGGGAAACTTGAAAACACTTGCTGTTCATATTGAAAAACTGCATCCTAAAGAAAAAGTGCATTACCAAGCTTTAAAATATGATCGCAGAAAGACAAGTTATCTACTGGGAAGGCTCTCTGCGAAAGAAGCATTATCTTGCCTAAGAGGTGTTGCGAAGGTGAGCTCGATATGTATCGATGCTGGTGTTTTTCACTTTCCGGTAGTGCAGTGTCCGAAAACTCCAAATAGTCAGGTCAGTATCAGTCATTGCGATATCATTGGCGCAAGCATTGCTTTTGAAGAGGCTCATCCAATGGGGATTGACTTAGAAAAAGTACAGGATAAATACAAGGAAGTCATGCTAAGTCAGATGACAGAAAGAGAACAGTTACTTCTGAAAAATATTCAATTGAACAATGCTCAAGGGTATGCGGTTCTTTGGAGCGTAAAAGAGTCTTTATCCAAGGTACTTAAGACGGGTATGATGATAGATTTTTCTTTATTGGAAGTAGACAGCATTGCACTGAAGGGTGAAGCATACACAAGTACTTTCACTCACTTTGGCCAATATAAAGCAATTTCTTATAGTTGTGGTGCTTATGTAGTTTCTATCACATGTCCCAAAAAGAGTTTGGGTAATTTTTGTCAGGTATGGCAGTTATTTGATACGTTACATATCGATAAGAATGGAAATTGAGGTATTTAAAACTTCGTTTTCGTTCCTTAAGAATCAATGTTATCTGGCACATACTAAAGGAAAAGGGGTATTGATTGATCCTGCGTGGGAGTTTTATAAGATCGATCGGGTAATCAGAGCACACGATTTAGAGCTTGTAGCAGTATTAGTAACGCATGCACACATGGACCATACCAACCTAGCGGGTAAATTCGCAAAAAAATACGACTGTCGGGTCTATATGTCTGATGTAGAAATAGATTATTCTGGTTTTAGGTGTCTTAATCTTACCGCTACATATGATTTAGAAATAATTGATTTTGAGACATTTACAGTAATGCCTTTGCTTACTCCCGGACATACTAAAGGTGGGATGTGTTATCTGATGAAGAATGATCTATTTACAGGAGATACGATTTTCATTGAAGGAGTGGGTACTTGTGGAAGTATTGAAAAGCACGCCAGCGCCTTATTTGATTCGGTACAGAAGGTGAAAGCATATACAGATATGGCCACCCGTTTCTGGCCAGGACATTCCTTTGGAAAGCCACCTGGTCATAACCTGCGTTTTTTGTTGGACCATAATCTCTATTTTCAATTGACCAATCGTTCCCATTTTATACAGTTTAGAACGCGCAAGAACAGGCCAAATCCTTTTAATTTCAAATAGTGCGCTTTGAAAAATTGACCAATCGATTTCAAAGTGGAAATTAGATTCGATTGAGTCTTCCGCTCAAGGCCTATTTTATTAGCATCAATATTGTGATTTCTGCTTTCCTGTTTGAAGCGCCATTATTTGTCAATTTTTAATAATTGCGTTTTGGGTCAAATTGAGGCGGATTATATTTTCGATTTGGGTGTCCCAGCTCAAAAATTCGTAGCTTGTAAGCCATGTTCGTTCGGAGAAAGCCAAACAAGAGTGGGGTTGTCAGTATTCAGGTGATCGATAAAAGTAAAGGCTACTATCAGGTGGTAAAGACCATTGGTTCAAGTAGTAATATAGATGAGATTAATCGCTTAGAGATCAAAGCTCATCAATGGTTAGCTGATTACAAAGGAACCCTGTTCTTGGTCCTTGGACTTTGATAATGCACAAAATCAAGCGGAGGCACTATTTGATAGTATTGAAGCCGTTGAACCTGTAGGGGCCGACTTACTTCCAGGTAAGCTTTTTGATGAGATCGGATTTAATGTAATTGCTTCGCCACTGTTGAAGCCTTTAGTATTAAGTCGTATTATCTATCCTACAAGTAAGCTTAAGATCACTGATTACTGGCAACAGTATCATGGAATAGAAGTCAAGATAGATGAGGTCTATCGCTACCTTGACAAGCTTCATGAAAAGGAGAAGCATCGAATTGAACAGATCAGTTTTCAACATACTCAAAGAATCATGGGATCAGAGCTGCTCCAAATGGTATTCTATGACGTAACCACTATCTATTTTGAGGCTGAGGAGGACGATCTTCGCAAAACAGGTTTTTCTAAGGATGGAAAGACTCAACATCCCCAGATGGTGTTAGGACTTCTTGTAAGTCGTGGCGGTTATCCATTAGCCTATGACATTTTTGAAGGCAACAAATATGAAGGGGATACTCTGCTCCCTGTCATTAATTCTTTTAAGGCACGTTATGGGTTCGAACAGATTACCATTATTGCCGATGCAGGATTAATGAGTAAAGCTAATATCGAAGAACTTGAAAAGAACAAGCATCACTAGGTTCCAGGGGCAAGGATCAAGAATGAACCCAAAAAGATAAAAGAAAAGATACTATCTCTCAAGCTCTCAGATGGCCCATTCCAGACCCTTGAAAAAAATGAGCGTACGTCCCTGATTATTCACTACTCTGAAAAACGAGCAAAAAAAGATGCGCATAACAGGCAGAGAGGTCTCAATAGACTAGAGAAGCTGGTTAAGTCGGGTATGGATCAAACGTAGAATTGAAACGCACATCTGCTTATCTTTTGCGGCTTAGAAAGTATACAAGGAGTTGGAAAGACAGCTAAATGAAAAAAGAATGGGCATCAGCCCTGAAAAGGCCATTGATATCGCCAAATCTATCTATCTGATTAAAATCCAAATTAGCCCCAATGATCACTTCCAAAAAGTGATGCTACTTAATGAAAATCACAAATATTTAAATGATAATTTTGACCTGAAATCCTGATGGGTGTTTCAGTGCGGAAAACAGGTTTTTCTTAGAGACACTAATTATTGGGAATAGCGATCGCTATTTTCCTTATAAGTTAGTAAAATGCTGAGTAAGACGTAGAAGAGTCCAGCATCAATGAGGTAGGACAGGTCTGACCCTGGTCATGAACTACATGATGGTAGGAAAATAAGCAAGCCTGCGTCTAATGAAAGCCTAAAGAAGTCATTATTATCAAAATGTAAATTTTGTGTTGTTCAAAGACGTAAAATTAAATTATTCTAAAAAAAAGAGCATATTTTATTAAAAATGTAAAGGCATCAAAACGTTTTATGAATGAGAATATTATTATTCGACAGGCTAAAATCTTGGACTATTGTTTGGTAAAAATTGGTTGATTAAATGTTTTTATTTTCTTTTACTTCATTATAACATAATTATTAACCAAAAAAGTAATGTATGAAGAGGATACTACTACTTAGCTTTTTGGTTCTTTCGGTGATGGCATCAGCCATTGCCCAAAGGACAGTATCGGGTAAAGTCACTGATGAGTCAGGAGAGGCGTTGCCAGGTGTGAACGTGCTGATTCAAGGCACGACTACAGGTACTCAAACAGACCTGGATGGAAACTTTCGTATTTCTGTTGAGGAAGGTGAAACGCTTGTTTTTTCTTATGTTGGTTTCGAATCTCAAGAAGTAAACGTGGGCTCAAGAACTGTTATTGATATAGCGATGGGTGGTGCCACAGAGCTTGATGAGGTGGTAGTGACCGCTTTAGGAGTGCAAAGAAACGAAAAAGCCTTAGGATATGCAGTTCAAGCTGTTGATTCTGATGCGATCATAAATTCCGGTGCTTCAAGCACGGTGGATGCGCTCGTCGGAAAGGCAGCTGGCGTTCAAATCACGAGATCCTCAGGCGCAGCTGGTGGCGGATCCAGAATCTTGATCAGAGGGAATACTTCGATGGTGGGAAACAATCAACCAATTATAGTTATTGACGGAGTAAGAACGAATAATGATACCGATAATAGAACGCAAGACGAGACATCGGGTACTGCGCAGTCGAATCGTTTGATGGACTTAAACCCGGAAGATATTGAGTCGGTAAATATTCTTAAAGGTGCAGCTGCTGCAGCACTTTATGGAACAGCAGGTTCAACCGGCGTTATTCTTATCACCACCAAAAGAGGTAAAAAAGGACAAGGATTGTCCGTTAGTGTAACTTCTCAAGTAGCATTTGACGAAATAACAACAACTCCGAAATTGCAGAGTTTGTACGCACAAGGTACAGATGGATCATATCGTGACCCCTCTACGGGATCATCTACTTCCTGGGGGCCCAGAATTGATCAGTTGGAATATGCTACGAATCTGGATCATCCAGATGTACCCGGCTCTGGCGCTTTTTTTGATGATGGAACCTATAGATATGACCGAAACGGATTTCTGGTCCCGCTCGGTACGGGCAATGGGATACCTGCAAATACGTACGAAAATGTGGATGATTTTTGGCAAACAGGTGTGACACTTACCAATTCCTTAAGTATCTCTGGTGGGTCTGAAAAAGCAACATTTCGTTTCTCCGTATCTGATCACAACCAGGATGGAATCACTCCCAATGAAGAGTATACCAGAAGAACCGCCAAGGTGGCCACGTCTTTGAATCCTACTGATGCTTTATCATTCAATGCCTCTTTAAATTACACTCGATCCGATCATGTAAGAGTACAACAAGGATCCAACACCTCCGGGCTTTTATTAGGAATGTATCGAACTCCCAGCTCTTTTGACAATGCCAATGGATTTAGTGCGGATGATGCTGTTGACGAACCTTCTTCTTATATTTTTCCGGATGGAAGTCAGAGAAACTACCGTGGTGGTGGTGGTTATGATAACCCCTATTGGACCGTGAACAACACGCTAAAGAACGAAGAGGTCCATCGGGTTTTTGGTAATTTTCAAACGAATTATGGTCTTAGCGACTGGGTAAACTTTGGTTTAAATATCGGAGTAGACGTAACTACAGACAACAGAAAGCAGGATTTTGAAATCAATTCCAGAACCAATGCTTCTGGTCAGGTATTTTTAGATGAATACAACACCACGCAAACAGATTTTTACCTGAATATTAGCGGCCAGGGTGAGCTAAATCAGGACTTCTCGCTGAACTACCTAGCAGGTGTGAATTTGTTCAGTTACGATCAGCATCAACTGTATGTGCAAGGAGATGCGTTGGTTTTTCAGGATTTTCTTGATGTAAGTAATGCTACCTCTGTTAGTTCTGAGGAGGATGACACTAAATATAGAACCATTGGATTCTACGGCTCCTTGGAAACTAGTTTTAGAAACATTGCTTTTCTTACCGTAACCGGTCGTCAAGATTATGATTCAAGATTGGTAGTTCCCGGAGATTTTGATGCTGGCAATGTCGGATTCTTTTATCCATCAGTCTCCGGATCAGTTGTTTTTACAGAGCTCTTACCTGATAACAACATCCTTTCTTTTGGAAAAGCCAGGGTATCGTGGGCGGAAGTAGGCGGTCCTCCTCCATTTGAGTATTTAACTGAAACGTACTATGAAAATACGGTTGGAATTGGTAGTGGATGGGGACCTTCTATGGTTTGGCCAATTAATGGGGTCACTTCATTTGAGTTAGATGAAACACAAGGGAATTCGTCTCTTGAGCCAGAAAAGACTACTACGATAGAATACGGTTTGGATTTGAGATTTTTGAATGGAAGAGTCGGGGTTGACATAACCTATTTCGACCGAAAAACGGAAGATGCCATTTTAGACGCCTCGGTAGCTGGTTCGTCAGGCTATACCAATACATGGGTTAATGCAGGTAAAATGTCGGCAGACGGTTGGGAAATTACCATAAATGCAACACCGATAAGCCGTGGTGGTATTACCTGGGATACACAGTTGAACTATACTTCCAATGAAACGATAGTTGATGAATTAGCTCCTGGGATTGAACGTCTGTTCCTTGCAGGTTTTACGAGTTCGGGTACATATCTCGTTGCTGGTAATCCTTATGGAGCAATATTTGGTGGTGTTTACTTGAGAGAACAAGCTGGAACGGATGCTGACACCGATTTGAATATTCCAGGAGGTCAGATCGTGATCAATAGTGATCCTAGCTCAGTTGAGTACGGTTATCAAGATATTGATGATGTACAACGTGCGATTGGAGATCCCAATCCCGACTTTTTAATCGGTTGGAACAACAATATTACCTACAAAAATTGGTCGGTTGGTGCGTTACTTGACTGGAGAGAAGGTGGTGATATGTGGAACGGAACCGCTTGGGCATTATCATTTTTTGGTCGTTCACAATTGACAGCTGACACAAGAGCGGAGGCTCCAATTTTGCTTCCAGGCGTGATCAACAACGGCGATGGATCATTTTCTGAAAACAATATTCCAATTGTTCGAGACGAAAATTACTGGACTTCCGGAGTAGGTGGCTTTGGCGCTGTGGCGGAGCAATTTGTTCAAGATGGTGGTTGGATCAGACTAAGAGAAGTGTCTTTATCATATAGATTCCCAAGTCAATTCCTAGGTCAAGATTTTATAAAAGGTGGATCTATTGGATTTATCGGTAGGAACCTTTGGTACGACTGGTCTTATGATGGTGTTGATCCCGAGACAAGTTTGACAGGAACGGGAAACGGTCAGGGTTTTGATTACTTTAATCAACCTGGAACCAAAACCTATATATTCAAACTATCTCTTAACTTTTAATAGTTGAAAATATGAAAATATCTAGTATATCTAAAGTATTTCTAGTCCTATTTATAAGTGGGATGATTTCTTCATGTGAAGATTATTTGGCAGATATCAATGAGGATCCAAACAAATCCGCTTCGGTGCCTCTTACTGCACTTCTTCCTCAAATTGAAATTCAACTGGCTGATGTTTACGGTAGCACCTTTTCGAGATACGGTTGCATGTATACACAGCAGGTAGAAGGAGTTGCTCGTCAATGGGTTGGATTTAACCAATACAGTGCTCTACCAGAGGATTTTGATGCCGCTTGGAATGATTTATACGAGAATATTATCGTAGAATTGAAACCAATTACATCTGATGCTGAGGCTAACGGGTACAACCATTATCTAGCTATTGCTAATATAATTGAAGCAAAGGCAATGATGATGATAACAGATTTTTTTGGTGATGCTCCTTATACCGAGGCAGGTTTAAGTCCTGAGGTAGTGAGTAGTCCAATTTATGATGATCAGGAGACGGTAATCTACCCTGCAATTTTGGCATTGCTAGATGAAGCCATTAATTTGTTTAATAGTGAACCGGGAGAAGTAGTGCCTGGTAGTGATGATTTATTTTATAATGGAAGTGTAGAACAGTGGTTGAAGGCAATTGAAGCGATAAAAGCAAGATACTATTTACACCTGGGTAACTACTCTGCCGCTCTAACAGCCGCTCAAAACTCGTTTACAAGCGCGGAAGACAATTTCTCCTATACATACTCCGTACCACCCAATGGAGCACCATGGTACAGATTTAATGATGGAAGAACAGGTGATATTGAATTTCACCCTACCATGAGAACTTTAATGGAAAACCTAAACGATACTGCTAGATTGAGAATAATGGATCAGACTTTTATTACCAGTCATCCATACCTTATTGCTGCTTATGAGCAAGAATTGATTTCGTACAGAGAGGTACAATTTATTATTGCAGAATGTTTGCTAAGAACTGAAGGAGATCCTATTCTCCTTAGAACAGCATATCTAAATGGCATTGAGGCTTCTTTTGCAGAATTAGGTTTGACGGCAACAGACTATGAATCTTATATTAGCCCGTCAATAATTGATCCGGGAGTGGGTAATATCAGCCTGGATCAAATCATGACCCAGAAGTATATTGCCATGTTTGTGCAGCCTGAAACATTTTCAGATTGGAGAAGGACAGGAATTCCTTCTCTAACACCTGTTTCAGGTACTCAAGTACCTAGAAGATTCAAGTATCCACTAAATGAAATACTGTATAATTCAAATGCTCCGGAAGAGGATTCTGACCGACAATTTGAACCGGTTGATTGGGACAATTAATTAAATAAATGATGAAATTTTTGAAAAATATTTTATTCAAGATACTGATATGGACTATTGTTATATCATGTGATACAGAGGGAGGAATTGATGATGATGCATTTGTAATTGCAGGAAATGCTCCTATTGCCAGTTGGATAACCAGTGCAGAAGGTAGCGATTTGCTCAAATTATCAGATACAGGTTCACCAGTTCCCTATGAGATAGAATTTATAGATGCATCAAATGGAAATTCTGTAAACGCATTTACCATGACTGTTTCAGATAATACTTCTTCGGGAGTCTTGATAAGTCAAACGACTTTCACTGCAAACGCTGATGGAATTCAGGGATTTTCAGGTTCTTTTAGCCTCAACGATGTTTTTAGCGCTTTAGGTACTACGGCGAGTGACTACAAAGAGGGTGATAAATTAAATTTTACTCATACGGTAACAAGTGGAGGGGTTGACTATCCAGGTGGAAATTCAAACACCTTCAGTAACTCCATACGAGATTTTAGTTTAGAAATTCCTGTTGAGACAGTTGACTTAGTCATTTTTTCATCCGATAGTGTGTTTTTGAATGCTAACTCTAGAGAAACCATCACCATGACTTTTGAAAATGATTTCACCAATGAGTTAGTGGTGCTTCCTGCGGTTACCAGAATGTCTGCTAAAGGGCAAACTGATGATGTCATTGGTGATGTTACCATTATTTCTGATGTAGATGATGCTGATTCTGTCTATACATTTACGTATGCTCCAGGAGCTTCAGATGTTGATACGATCTCTTTTATAATTTCTGATGCATCAGCACTTTCTTCTGGTTTTGTTATGGCAAACGATACTTTTAATACGGTATTCATTATTGATAACATTGACCCGGCTGAAGTAGCGGATATTTCAAGTCTTCAGACTGATGGAAATACCGATACAACTGGATTTAGATTTAATATCTTATTTAGTGAAGATATTGGGGATCTTACCATAACCTCCAATTTTATCGATGTTGATGACGATCTAGATGGTGAGATTGATGAAGAGGGTGAATCTACAACTGTTAGCGCTACTTTTAGCGGAAGTAATTTAGATTATACATTTCCTTGGATAGGTTCAGAAGATGGAGAAGTAGAATTAACTTTAGAAGTAAAAGATAGAGCCGGTAACATATTGGATTATGGAATTTACAGAGTACTAGAATAGAATTAATTATTATTTGTTATGTATTTAGAGGGACGGCTTAAAAGTTGTCCCTTTTTGCTTTAGTTGAGTTGCTATTCTGGAATAATCTTTCCAAGATAACTTGAAAGATGTATCTATGATAGTATTTGAAATGAGCATAAAGATTCAAAGGCTAAATCTATATATTAAAAGCTGAATAAATCGATGATGCGATGCGTCTTATCGCTAATTCAAATGTGTGTGATTTTAAAATAAACATATACACATGATAAATAGACATTTGAATTTTTCCGGATCTATAAAGAAAGCAATGAACCCTCTTTTTTCTCTTATTTTTTGCCTTTCTACTTATACTACTTTTTCTCAGTCCTTTTCCGAAATCATTTCAGCAGTAAGTGCTGATAGAATTGAAAATGATATTAAAAAATTGGTCTCTTTCGGCACCAGACATACTATGTCAGAAACAGAATCTGATCGCGGAGGGATAGGTGCGGCAAGACGTTGGATCAAGTCAGAATTTGAAAAAATATCTAAAGATTGTGGTAGTTGTCTGGAAGTATTAATGCAGTGAACATTAGAAAAGGGTAATGTTAAAACAAGAATTACGAAGGATACCGAGATAGTTAATGTTCTTGCTATTAAGCGAGGAATAAAATACCCCAATCGCTATGTAGTAATGGAAGGAGATATTGATAGCAGGGTTTCAGATCCGTTGAATTATACAGATGACTCTCTGGGAGCCAATGATAATGCTTCAGATATGGCGGGAGTGATTGAGGTTGCCAGGATTCTTTCAGCGTATGATTTTAAAAGCTCACTATTATTCGTGGTCTATCCGGTGAAGAGCTGGGTCTCTATGGTGGAAAGCATCTGGCTGCCAAAGCTATTGAAGAAGGCTGGGATATTATTGGAATACTGAATAACGATATGATAGGGAACATAGAAGGAGTTGACGAAAGAATCGATAACCGTACATTCCGTATTTTCTCAGAACCTACCAATCCCCAGGATTCTGATTTTCAAAAAAGGATGAGAAGGTATTATGGAGGGGAAGTTGATGGTATATCAAGGCAACTGGCAAGGTATATTTATACCATAACTAAGACTTATATGCCGGAGATGAATCCAATGATGATTTACCGATTAGATCGTTTTGGACATGGTGGGCATCATCGTCCTTTTTGTGATACAGGGTTTGCAGGGGTGAGAATCATGGAAGCTCACGAGAGTTATTATCGTCAACACCAAGATGTGAGAATGAAAAATGGTATTGAGTATGGTGATGTTATTGGAGTGTCAATTTTGAATACGCGAAAAACTCACATTAGTCAACGCTATCACGTTAGCCGCCCCTCGCCTCGGCTCTTCCAGAACCAAAGAATGTGGCCATTTCAGGTGCGGTTCAGCCTTCTACTACGCTCTATTGGGACAAGAATTGATGATGAAGAGTTAGCGGGATATAAAGTCTATTTTAGAGAGACTACCTCCTCAACTTGGGATAAATACTATATACTAGGAAAGGGTACCACTCAATTCACACTAGAAGGTATAGTAATTGATAATTATTTTTTCGGGGTGGCAGCAGTAGGAAAAGATTGAAATGAGAGCCTTATCGAGTTTCCAAGTGAAGTGAAAAGATGAACCAGTTGAATAGAAACGTTTGGTATATTGTATTTAATCCGCAGAGTCGCACTTGATTAAAAACTAAATCCTAGGTTATTGCCATCTAACTCTACCCTTGAGTAAGTAGGGCTTGCTGAGAAAGTCACAGGTGTATCAGATACTATGCAGCAAGGTGAAGATGTATGCTTATACTTCGATCCGCAGCGAACGACGTAGCTGATGTACCTGTGACTAGTTGAAAAATCTCGAAATCGAGATTTTTCAGTGCACGGAAAATGGAAGCATTTGCTCGAAAACCTTGCACCTATTGAAAAAGAAATTTACTAAACAGTATCTTTTGACCACATAAACGTGTTTTTTGAATTGAAAAAACGTTTCTCAGCAGGTTCTATTTATTAAGAGCCTAGTTCAATTATCTTTTTTAAGAGAAGTAAGTTGGCCAGTTAACAATTTCGTCTCTCCAATTAGATGGTTTCAACCAATCTCTATTTAGCACCTATTGGAATCATCCTAATCTCAGCATCGAAAAGACCAAGGATTAACTAAATAAATTGATAGTTACCCGGAAAAAATGAAAACAGTGCAGCGAATTGCCTAATAATCGCATTCTATAATCAAAGATCGATCAAGAGTTGGATTTAGAGAAGGTTATTGACCTGTGTCGTAAAAATGATCCGCAAGGACAGAAGCTTCTTTATGAAAGGTTTATTAACCCAATGGCGAGGTTGAGCACCAGATATATTGAAGATGACGAGGAAGCAGCAGATGCACTCATTGAAGGATTCATGAAAGTATTTGATAGCTTAAAAAAGTTTGAGTACAGAAATGACAAGTTCTTAGAGGCTTGGATAAAGAAAATCATAATTAACCAATGTCTAGGCATATTAAGGAAGAAGAGAAAAATAATAAAGGCACGAGATGAAATGATTACTCGGGAAGTTCATGATCAAGAATCTGAGATAGCAGCTTATGAGATCATTGACCTTATCCGGCTATTGCCGAAGGGGTATCGGGTCATATTCAATCTTGCGGTGATAGACGGTTACAGCCATAAGGAGATAGCCGAAATACTGGGAATATCGGAAAGCACGTCAAGATCACAACTTACTCGTGCCAGGCATTTACTTAAGAATATTTTAAGAAAAAACGGATGGAACTAGAAGATGAAAATTTAGATAAAGAAGTTAAGAAGCAGGTTTTGGACTTGAATGATTCTTATCCGAGCATTCTACCTAATCGTGAATTGCTGTGGCAGTCCATTGAAGAAAAAAGAGGGAAGCGGAAAATACGCTCGATTCAAATAAGATGGAGTGTTGCGGCTTCGGTTGCCTTATGCATTGTTTCAGGATTATGGATATTTCAGACCAAAGCTCCTGAAAATAATACTAACCAGGACTTGTTAGCACTTTTCTCGGAAATATCCGAGGGCAAGCAAGCGTATGATTACATAGATCAAGTATGTAAAAGCCAATCTTCGATTTGTCTGTCTGAGCAGTTCCAGGCATTACGGATTGAGCTGGAGCAATCTTCTATACAACTAGATGAAATCGAAAAACAGATTGATCTTTTTGGTCCGGATAAACACCTGATCAATGCGAAAGACAGGGTACGCAAACACCAATATAGAATCATTAAAACCCTTGTTCAAATCATCTAAAATGTACTGGAAAAGCATATCGATTGTTACATTAGTAGCGCTTGGAACACTGCCTTTTAATCTAAAGGCACAATCAACAGCCTCTAAAACCTTCACGGAAAACCTACTGATAGAGAGTGAGGATATCATCCAAATTATTGGCGAAAAAGCCAATGTGAGTGTCACAGAAAGCAACACTGATCAATTGGAGTTAAAGGTTACTTTTAAGGCTACCAATAATAATAAGTCCTTAGCAGTCAAAGAGCTGGAGTACCTAAGGTATGGGCTTTTCAGAGAAAACAATAGAGTCCAGATACGAAACTCTTTTATGCTGCCCTCAAATGTCGATCACATTGAAAGTACGCTAGAAGTTTTATATGAACTCGCGCTTCCTCCAGATCGAAAAGTTGAAATAACCAACAAGTATGGATATATAGAAATCATTGATTTTAAAGGAACCTTGGATATTAACCTGAAATTTTGCGATCTGCTATTAGACCATGTTACTGGTATAGCCACATTGAAAACGTCTTTCAGCGAAGTTCACGGACGAAATGTAGGTTTTTCATCCATGGAAAGTGAGGATGATAAATCTCGTGTCCTTATGAATATCACTTCAGGTTCATATCGCTTCAAAAGCACCTACGGAGATCTTATACTTTCATTTGATAACGTGCAGGATCTTCATGTGCAATCGAAAAGAACAGACGTGGTTTTGATACCAAAGACATTTGAACAATTTGGTTATGACATGCTAAGTGATGGAGGTTCGATATATGTACCTGACAAATACATACAACTTTTAAAAAAAGAGGGAAAGAAAGTTTTATTTCTTATGAAGAAACCATCCAAACCAACCATTAAAATTTCAACAGATTATAACACGATAACTCTCAATTAATTATGAAAAAAACATTGATCGCTTTATTTCTAACCATGATCTCAGGTTTGGTTTATGGACAGGACCGTGTACAGGCTTTGAGTAAAAATAAATATTTCCACTTTGATATTGGGATTGGGTACACCAATGCACAATTAGGCTCAATCAATAATACACTGAGCAATTATGGCTATAAAACATTTAGCGAGGATATGGCCACATTCTCAATATCAAGTAATTATTATTTTAACAGGCTACTCATCAAAAGTGAGCTTGTATGGTTCTTTCCACAAGATGTTGAGCAAACCGGAGATTTAACCACGCAATTTGGAGGCCGCAGTATCGGCATTGGACTTGGCTATGCTATAATTCAAAAACCTTCCTATAGAATAACTCCTTACCTTGGTCTAAATGCTTACACGGGAAGACTGTCATTTATTGACGATGCATCTGTCGAGAACATAGAGGATGCACTAAACAATACCTTTAGAAATACGGATTTATCATTTTCAAACGGCGCATTAGATGTGGGTATTCAAATGGAAAAACTCATTGAGTTGAAAAACAGGAAGTGGGATTGTCCTCAAAATTCAAGGTTCATGACAGTGGGGATAAGGCTAGGTTATAATTTTGGTTTTGGTGAAGCTAGAGGAAGATATAATGGAGATCAAGTGATTGAAAATGCACCCACTTATTCGATTGAAGGCCCCTATCTAAAAGCAATTATTGGTTTTGGTAGTAAGATCAGGAATATAAAATGGAAAAATTAGGTAGGGTTTAATAGTGCTCCGGCTGGAAGAATTAGTTATCTCCGTTTGCATTTCTGTATTCTCTAGGACTAAAACCAGTCTTTGATTTAAATAGGTTGCTGAAATGTTGTGGGTATTCAAATCCCAATGCATAACCAATTTGACTGATTGAATCGGTAGAGCTAAGCAACCTGATTTTTGCTTTTTCAATAATAAAAAAATAGAGATGTTCTTGAGCAGTTTTTCCCGTTTCTTTTTTCAAAAGGTCGCTTAAGTAGCTTTTGGATAAATTAAGTGCATTGGCACAGTAACTAACAGTTGGCAGTCCTACATCATGGGCTTTACTTGTTTCATAATAAGCTTTTAGCACTCGTTCAAATCTAGAGATGGCATCTAGGTTAAGATTGGTTCGAGTATAAAACTGCCGATCATAAAACCTGAGGCAGTAATCCAGTACAAGTTCTATGTTAGAATTGATTAGGTGTTGGCTGTGTTTATCCAGATTTTGGCTGTATTCCTTTACTATTTTATCTATCGATTCTTCGATCGTCTGTCTTTCCTCATTTGAAAGATGCAGGGCTTCATGAGTTTCATAATTGAAAAAAGTATAGGAATTTATTTTAGCTCCTAAGTCAGATTTTCTAATCAAATCCGGATGGAAGATAAGTAGCCATCCCTCCTGATTGTTGGAATCATAGTCATTACCTTCCTCAAATTGCAATACCTGCTCAGGTGCAGTAAAAACAAGTGTCCCTTGTTTGTAATCATAGGAATTGCGGCCATAGCTCATCTTACCGCAAGTTCCCTGCTTAAGCATGATCTGAAAAAGATTCATCACAATCTTCGCATCACTAAAATTTTCAACAGAGTCAATAGTATTTGCTTGAATCACGGTGATCAGGGGGTGTTTTGGGTCAGGCAAACCCAGGAATTGATGCACTTGGCTCACGGAATTTAGTGAAATTGTCTTCGTCACAAACTTTTATAAATATAAAAGAGGACAGCTGTTCTCCTTTATGGGGATTCAAAATCCGAAGTTAGCTTGAATCATATTAAAAAAGTCTTCATCATTCTTTGTTGATCGGGCAGCCAATAGTTGCTCCGCATCAGCGCCTGCAGCATAGCGAAGGGTGTCACTTTCATCCGTAGCAGCTTTATAGATTACATCTGCAATCATGTCAGGTGTACTCATCATATTTGGATCCATTGCTTTTCCGAAGGCTTCCATGAAGGTATTAAAAAAGTAATTATACTTAGTCAGTTCAGGATTATGTTGCGTGTCTAATGACCGTCCACCAAAATCAGTTGCTACACCTCCCGGCTCCACTATTTTCACTCGAACACCTATTCTTGCAAGTTCCCAATGTAGTCCTTCACTAAAGCCCTCTACGGCAAATTTGGTGGAATTGTACACTGAGAGGAATGGAAAAGTCATTCTACCGCCTATGGAGGAAATATTGATGAACATTCCTCTTTTGTTTTCCCTGAAGTGGGGTAGTGTTTTTTGTGTTACATCGAACAATCCTTGCACATTCACTCCAAACTGACGCATCATGCTGTCACGTTTTATCGCCTCAAAAGTACCCATCAATCCATATCCAGCATTATTCAATACTACGTCTATTTTACTGAACTTCTCAATACCTGCAGCCAAAGCATTGTCGATGCTTTCTAAATCGAGAACGTCCAGTTTAGTCACCAATACATTTTCAAGTGTGTTTAACTCTTTTTCTTTTTCTGGAGTACGCATAGTAGCTACTACGTTCCACCCTTCTTTTTGAAATTTAAATGTAGTTGCACGGCCTATACCAGTGCTTGATCCTGTGATTAAAATTGTCTTATTCATTTCCTTGATTATTAGAATCCTTTGCAAAACTGGATTTTTGGCCCAACTCTTCGTTACTCAAAATTTCAAAAGCCTCATTTACGATCAGTAAACTACGTTTTTGAAATTCTGGAAGCCTCGATTTGAGCCAAAAATCCAGTTTTGCAAAGGATTCTATTGATATAACCAAAAGTGTGGATACTCCAAATTGGAAACTAAAGGATTAATAACTAAGACTAAAAGATATTCTGGATTTAACCAATGATGAGATTTAGTAAGCTAGAGCTTTGATCGCTAACGTCTAGCTATCATCCCAGAGCGGGACTTTTCAAATTTCTATAAGGTATCGTGTAGCAGTTGCCTTTGCAAATAGCTTGGTTAGCTTATATATGATAGAATCCTTTGAAAAACCCGCCTTTTGGCCCAACTCTTCGTTACTCAAAATTTCAAAAGCCTCATTTATGATCAGTAAACTACGTTTTTGAAATTCTGAAAGCCTCGATTTGAGCTAAAAATCCAGTTTTGCAAAGGATTCTGATAGTGTTTGTTAGCGTTATTTTCAGTAGAGGTGTCACACTTGTTTGATTGAATCTGTCTAATTAAATAGAGGTATAATTGGTTAAATGAATGGAGCAAGATTTAATAGATCAAATTGAGCAAGCTCTTTCAGGGGAGAAAAAAGCATTAGAAAGCATCATTGAGGAGGTCAAAGATCTCATTTATAATCTTTCGCTTAAAATGCTACTTTTTCCGGAAGACGCAGAAGATGCCACTCAGGAGATATTGGTTAAAATGATCACGCATTTGAGTACGTTTCAGAGAAAGAGTTCTTTCCAAACCTGGGTGTATAGAATAGCGGGTAACTACTTAATTACTGAAAAGGCAAAGGGAAGATATCAGGCAAAAAGAATTTCATTCGATGTATATGCTGATCAAATTGACAATGGGCAATCTGAAAAAGTTATGCATGCTAGCAACGAGGGTGAGATTAGCATGTTGGAAGAAGAAGTAAAAGTTAGTTGTACCCATGGATTATTGCATTGCCTTAATCCCACCAATAGGCTTATATATATTCTTGGCGATATTTTGGATTTTAATAGCGTAGAAGGAGCAGAGATTTTGGATATTACTCCTACAAGCTTCAGAAAGCAATTGTCGCGTTCGAGGGAAAAGGTGAGAAATTTTCTGACCTC
This sequence comes from Bacteroidota bacterium, assembly GCA_038746525.1. Classification (GTDB taxonomy): domain Bacteria; phylum Bacteroidota; class Bacteroidia; order Cytophagales; family Cyclobacteriaceae; genus Ekhidna. Next base: position 1,808 of record JBCDKO010000026.1, on the reverse strand, counting down.
AAAATGTGGACTTGTCAATGCTGATAATCCCTGTAGGTGCAAACGAAAAATTGATTTTCTCATTGATCAAGAGATGATATGCCCGAAGGCGTTGAGGTTTGCTCATCACACCAGCAGGAGCATTGACTTAATGAATAAGATTGACTCGTTAGATAAGACCTTGAGTGTATTCAGATCAGTTCCTGCCCTTGAAGCTCCCGAGGAAGTTTTGAAAGAAGTAAAACAAATGATTAAATCAACAACGTTCTGAATATGGAAGAAATAGTGGAAAAGTATGTGTCTATATGGAATTCAAATGAAATTTCTGATCTGAAAGTAGTCTTTAGTGAAAAATCAACGTACTGGGACGCGACACAAGCAGGTAATGCGATAGATGTATTGAAGAGTTCTATTGCAGCTACCTATGATGCTTTCTCTGATATGTTATTTGAGATAATTTCTCTTGGCAACACCAGTAAAAACCGGTTCTTTTTGGAGTGGCAAATGGCCGGCACAAATACGGGAGAGTTTTTTGGTTATCCACCAACTGGAAAAAAAATTGAAATACAAGGACTTGACGCTATAAAATTTGAATCAAATAAAATTATAGAGATCAAGAGCTTTTACGATAGCAGTTTGTTTGGCAAACAATTGGGACTTCAATGAAAAAAGTAGCAATTCCAGAGAAGATGCAAAAGTTCTACGGTACGGGTACCATGCTGCATCCCGACCAGCAAATGGTTGAGTTAGTGATTAAAGAAATTCCTGTTGGAAGGGTTGCCACTATTGATTCCTTGTGTCAAAGGTTGGCCCTGGATCATGATACGGACGTTACGTGTCCAATGAGGACTGCCAATTTCCTGAAGACCATTGCAGAGATGCATTCTGAACTTAATGATAATGAATCCATCCCCTTCTGGAGGGTTATTAGAAAGAATCACTTGCTGATCAAGTCGTCTTTTACCGCACGATGTGCTGAAAACCTTGAAAAAGAAGGGTTTCAAGTAAATCACAGTAAAGGAGAATTCAAAGTGCTGAACGCTAAAGGTCGGCTGTTCACTTTCTTGTAACTAGTGTCTATAAGAAAACGTATCTTTTGAAAGAAAACGATGTTTTTTAGCTCATAGAGCGTGTTTTTTTGAAGTTTCGATGTATAAATAGTCATTGAATCTATTTTGAAATTTTAGTGAAACTCAATAAAATCACAGGTTTGCCTTCAATTCGTTCAAAATTCAAATGAATTTTTTAAGGAATTGATAAATTGATTCTTGAGTTCACCAGTCACAAAAATTCACTAATGGCTAAGCTTGCTCATTGAGCTTATCATCTGTTGAACCGGACACCTTCGGTGAAGAGTTTCTTCGATCAATTTTATGATGGTTAAGCTAGATTAGCTGCTCATTTAAAAAAACTGATCATGCACCATTTTAAAAAAGTGGAGAACTTGGTAAAGTATCCCTGAACTGAAAAGCTGATCCTTAAATTCTGCAACTTTCTCAATACTAAAGATTATTCACCAAAGACCATAAGGAATTACGGTAGTGAGATAGGTTTTGTGTTTGCTTACTACAATCACAAGTCTGCTGAGCTAATCAATCAGGATGACATTATCGCCTACATTAACTAGTGTCTCTAAGAAAAGACGAAAAACACGCCATTGACGCTTTATAGCATAGTTTTTTAGCGGAAGACTGAGTCGAATCTATCTTGTCCCTTAGCGTCTTTTTATCGATTTTCAAAAATTCATTCGCTTTTTTGGACAAAGTGAAAGTGAACCTGTGGTTTTATGGCGTTTTCATTAAAATCTCTCAAATAGATTCAATGACTAT
>JBCDKO010000025.1:0-33535 GCA_038746525.1 Bacteroidota bacterium | reverse complement strand
GTCACAGGTGTATCAGATACTAGGCAGCAAGGTGAAGATGTATGCTTATACTTCGATCCGCAGCGAACGACGTAGCTGATGTACCTGTGACTAGTTGAAAAATCTGGAAATCGAGCTTTTTCAGTGCACGGAAAATGGAAGTATCTGCTCGAAAACCTTGCACCTATTGAAAAAGAAATTTACTAAACAGTATCTTTTGACCACATCAACGTGTTTTTTGAATTGAAAAAACGTTTCTCAGCAGGCCCTACTTAAATCAACCCGCCACTAGTTGCAGTGAATAATGCGGTTAGGTTTTTGAGGTGATTAGGTTTCAACACTCAAAAAGATAGAGGAAGATCACTTTCGCTGTAAAGGCCGGCTTCTTCTCTCCTTTTATTTCCAAGAGCGCATCCACCTCTGCTTTAGAAATACCGCGAAGGTTAGCCAGGGATTTTAGAGTTGCCGTGAGTTTGATCTCATTATTCACCCTGACTGCCTGGCCAAATTTAAGCTTATCGATCCCGTAATTCACCAACATTTTCACATTGTGAAATTCCGTGATCTGGTCCCAGAGGTAAGGCACCAAAGAAAGCGTTAAATATCCGTGGGCGATGGTAATTCCAAAGGGGCCTTCTTTGGCTTTTTCTTCATCTAAATGAATCCACTGGTAATCAAGGGTCGCATCCGCGAATTTATTTATTTGCTCTTGAGTTATGGTATGATAGTCCGATTCGCCCATTACCTTTCCCAGATGTTGTTCAAAATCAGCGTGATTATTGATGACTACTCTACCCATTTTTCTTTTTTAAAATCGTGAAGTTAACGTAACTAGATTTTGAAGCCAAACGCGCTGAATTCCTTCTCAAAAGCCTCTTTGATACGATCATTTGCCGGATTACCAATGCTTCCTAGATGAGTATGGTTGACATTTCTATTTGGCTTGTAGTCCCCGGAATTTACACGATCTCCTACCTGTTTGTAGGCATCACGGAAAGGAATGCCTTGTAAAACCAGGCGATTGACTTCTTCGACCGTGAAAAGTAAATGATACTTTTCCTGATTCATTAAATCAGGATTAATAGTTAAGTTTTTGACCATTGCCAGGAGTACAACCAGGCAGTCTTTTAATGTATTGAACCCATTGATAAAACTTTCTTTTAACACTTGCAAATCCCGATGATAGCCCGTTGTGAGATTAGCTAATATTAGATTGATCTCGGAAGAGAGCGCCATTAGCTGATTGCACCTCGCACGAACTAACTCATAACCGTCCGGATTGTGTTTATGTGGCATAATACTGGATCCTGTGGTGAACTTTTTGTCTAGCTTAAAAAAACCGTAATCCTGACCCGAGTAAAGACAAACATCCATACAAAATTTCGCCAAGGTAGCGGCGATGGCGCTTAAAGATAACGCACTGGACCGCTCCAGCTTACCACGAGTCATCTGGGCATAAATGACATTGTAATTCATGCTCTGAAAACCAAGATCTTGTGTGGTCATTTCACGGTCTATTGGAAAAGAGGAGCCATATCCTGCCGCTGAACCCAACGGATTTTTATCGGCAATTTGGTATGCGGCTCTCAGAATCAGCAAGTCGTCAATCAAACTCTCCGCATGTGCTCCAAACCAAAGCCCAAAAGAAGAAGGCATCGCCACTTGCATGTGCGTGTAACCCGGCATCAATATTTCTTTATAGCGCTCACTCTTCTCCTGAAGTAATTCGAAAAAGCCTTTGACCAGGTATGCAATCGCTTCTATCTCTGATTTTGCGTACAGCTTGAGTGCAACCAGAACCTGATCATTTCTTGATCTACCACTATGCACTTTCTTTCCGGCTTCACCAATCTCTCTGGTCAATAAGAGCTCTATCTGACTGTGGCAATCTTCAACTCCGGCCGCTATTTCAAAGCGTCCCTCACGAATTGAAGTCAATATTTTTTCGAGTCCATCAAGCAAATCCACTTTTTCTTTTTCAGAAAGCAACCCTATGGATGCAAGCATGCGAACATGAGCTTTAGAAGCAATCACGTCATACCTGGCTATTTCCATATCCAGTGTAGGATCATTGCCAACAGTAAATTTTTCAAAAAGCTGGTCAATATTGGTCGATTCTTTTTGCCAGAGTTTCATATCATGCTTTGCTATTTGCTTGAAAAGTAGGCTATGCTACAGAAGTTTTAAAACGATGCGCTCATATGGAAGAGCTCTTCCAACAGATGAATGTATCCCTCAATCCCTTCTTTTAGCTCTTCCAAAAAAATAAATTCATCCGCGGTATGTGATCGCTCAGATTTTCCAGGACCCATTTTAAACGTAGGAAAATTCATAACAGCCTGATCGGAACAGGTCGGAGATCCAAACTTTTGGATACCTAGTCTATCTGCTGCTTTAGCTACCGGCATATGCTCAGGAAGACAGGACGAGTTTAAGCGCAAGGACCTGGCATTCAATTCGCTCTTCACGTGTGATTGAATTAGCTCAAAGAGTTGCTGATTTGAATAAACATCGGTAGTCCTGATATCTACCACAAATTCGCAGGTATCAGGAATAATATTGTGTTGATAGCCGGAACTAATCATTGTCACTGTCATTTTAATGGGCCCTAAATAATCTGATTCTTTCTCAAAGCGATAATTTTTAAACCACTCTATGTCCTTTATGGCTTCATAGATGGCGTTCACTCCAACATCTCTGGCAGAATGACCCGATCTACCTTTGGCCGTCGCATCAAGTACCATCAACCCTTTCTCAGCTACTGCCATGTTCATTTCTGTAGGCTCACCTATCATTCCAAAATCAACCGGCTGTAGCTCTTTGAGAATAGATTCTACTCCATTCTTACCAGAACTTTCCTCCTCTGCTGTTGCGGCGAGAATCAGATTGTATGGCAACTCTTTTTGTGCATAAAAATGCGCAAAAGTCATGATCAGTGATACCAGGCAACCACCGGCATCATTACTTCCTAATCCAAATAGTTTTTCATTTTCTTCAATCGCGCGATAAGGATCTCTGGTGTAGCCTTTATTCGGTTTCACCGTATCGTGATGAGAGTTTAGAAGAATCGTAGGTTTAGAGCGGTCAAATGATTCATTCCCACACCAGATGTTATTTCCTTTTCTCTGGTAAGGAATATCTTTACCCTTGAGAAAGGATTCCAAAATGGCCGCAGTTCCCTCTTCCTCACCACTCATACTTGGTATTTCAATAAGTTTTTTGAGCAACGCTAATGCTTCGCTAAAATAGGTATCAATGCAATTTGGTGTAACCCTCATAATTGCGGTCATTTAAATAAGGGAATGATTCGAGATTTAGGATGTTTACCTTAGCAACTCCCCTTTTGATTGCGGCAAAGGCATTATCAAGCTTGGGGATCATGCCTGCCGATACGATGCCATCTGCTTTCAGCTTTTCATAAAGTTTAGCGTCTATTCTTTTGATCAACGAGTTGGGATCATCTACATCTTTCAGCACTCCCCTCCATTCGAAACAATAACTTAGCGCAACGTTATAAGAGGGAGAAAGCGCCACTGCAACTTCGCCAGCTATGGTATCTGCATTCGTATTCAGTAGGTGGCCCTGGCCATCGTGGGTGAGTGCACACAAGACAGGTATTATTCCAGCCTCAAGAAGAGCACGAAAAAAACCAGCATCCACTGCTTTAATATCTCCTACCCATCCATAATCCACCCCGTCAACTATAGGCCTTTTTTCGGCCAGAATACAATTTCCATCAGCACCTGTAAGACCCATAGACTTCTCCTTTTCTTTACTTAAAAGAGATACTATTTTCTTATTAATCAGCCCTCCATAAACCATTACTACTACATCAATCATTTTGTCGTCCGTGATCCGTCTTCCATTGATCATCCTGGTTTCTGCCCCTAATGATGTTGCTATTTTAGTGGCAATTTTTCCTCCACCATGTACCAATAATTTTTTCCCTGGTAGCTGACTAAAAACTGAGATAAACTCTTTTAAGGTAGATTCCTCATCTATCACATTGCCTCCTATTTTCACTACTGTGAGTTCTTCCTTCATAAGTTTAGCAGGATTTGCTGAATCACGGCCTGTGTTGTATACAGTCTATTTTCCGCTTGGGGAATGATGATTGAATGTTCACTATCCAGCGCGTCATCCGAAATCACCACGTTTCTACGAACCGGAAGGCAGTGCATCAACCTGGCATTATTCGTTAATTTAAGTTTTTCGAGTGTCATCTGCCAGCTTTTATCCGACATCACTTTTCCATAATCCTGATAGGAGGACCAATTTTTAACGTATACAAAATCAGCACCTTCCAATGCCTTTTCCTGATCATGTTCCACGCTGGCTTCTCCAACAAAGCGCCTATCTAAATCCAGGCCCTTGGGATGAGTGATCACAAAATCATATTCCATAGCATTGGCCCATTGCGCAAATGAATTGGAAACTGCTTGAGGTAGTGCCTGAATATGAGGACCCCAAGTCATCACCACCTTCGGTTTATGAGTACGTTGATATTCTAAAATGGTGACTACATCAGCAAGTGATTGTAAAGGATGGACGGTGGCGGACTCCATGTTGATAATAGGCACATTTCCATGTTCAATGAACGACATTAGTACTCTTTCCGAGTAGTCTTCCTCTTGGTTGATCAGGCTTGGAAAACTACGAACGGCCAAAAGTTCACAGTAACTGCATAGTATTGGAACTGCTTCTCTTATATGCTCCGCGCTGGCTCCGTCCATCACCGTGCCATCCTCAAATTCCAGCTTCCAGGAGTCGGAATTTACGTTCAGGGTAATGACCGAAAGCCCCAAATTAGTAGCTGCTCGGGTGATGCTCATTCGCGTCCGTAAACTGGAATTGAAAAAAACCAACCCTATGGTTTTATTCTTTCCAAGGCCTGTACATTGAAAAGGATCTTTTTTGACTTCCAATGACTTTTTGATGAGCTTATTTATGTCGGAAACGTCCTCTAAAGAAGTAAAATGTCTCATCGAGGATTTTTCTTTTTCATATTCGTAATCCGATGAAATGAAGTCATGATTCCTTGAATCAGTGCTGAACTAAAACCTTTATGCTCCATTTCGTTTAGACCCTCAATGGTACAACCCATAGGCGTGGTTACCTTATCAATCTCAATCTCCGGATGAGTCTCATTTTCCAGGACTAAAGAAGCAGCTCCTTTTGCCGTTTGCATGGCTATAAACTGTGCATCTTCTGAATCAAAACCCATCTGAACGCCACCCTGGGTTGCTGCCCTTAAATACCTCATAAAGAAAGCAATACCGCTTGCACCCAGTACCGTTGCAGCTTGCATTAAATCTTCCTCAATTTCCAACGTTCTGCCTAAAGTATTGAAAAGGACTTTGGTAACCTCTAAGGCTTCCTTATCTGATGATGAAATGCAAGTCATCGATTCACCTATAGCAACTGCTGTATTTGGCATTGCCCTCACTATAGGAATCTTTATTGAAATCTGTTGGACAATCTGTTGGATAGAAACGCCAGTTATTACCGAGACTAACATCTTATGGTCAGTCAATTTGGCATTGACCTCAATCAGTAGCTCGGTGAGTTGGTTGGGTTGCACACACAATAGGATGATATCGGCTTCATTCACTGCTAAATGATTATCGGATGTCACTTGGTATCCTTTTTTTAAGTATCCCTTGAGGTGGCTAATATCCCTCTTGGTAAGTATCACCTGGCCTGCTTTGCAGACACCTTTTTCTACAATACCTTCTGCTATCGCCTGACCGAGATTTCCTGTTCCGATTATTGCGATGGTTTTATTGTCCATTAGAATGCTGAAGTTTTAAGTTGCAATCCGGTTATTTCTTCGAAACCGAACATCAAATTCATATTTTGAACTGCCTGGCCAGACGCTCCTTTCAATAAGTTATCTATTACGGAGATGATCAGCGCCGTCCCGTGGATAACCTGAGGGAAAACTAAACACTTGTTTGAATTGACCACCATTTTTAAATCAGGGTTCGTTTTTGTTTGATAGGTGAAGGGATGAAAAGAATAATACGCTTCGTAAATAGTAGTAAGTTCTTCTTCCGTCAAATCAGTTTCAAAGTGTGATGTGGTAATGATTCCCCTTGTAAACGCGCCACGATAAGGAACAAAATTAATTTTTTTGTTGAATGAGGAATAGAATGACTTTAACGTTTCTCCTACTTCATTTAAATGCTGATGGGTTAGCGGCTTGTAGACACTTGCATTGTTACTTCTCCAGCTAAAATGGGTGGTTGAGGATAATGAATAACCGGCACCTGTGGATCCGGTTATGCCTGAGATGTGAACTGAATCTTTGACTGACTTTTCCTTAAAAACAGGGAGCAATGCTAACTGGATGGCGGTGGCAAAACAGCCTGGATTAGCTACATGGTCTGCTGATTTGATTTTGGAATAATTTGCTTCTGGTAGGCCGTAGATAAAATCATGATCACCTTCTAATCGAAAGTCTTGGCTTAAATCAATGATTTTCTTATTCAAAAGTTCAGGATAAAGCTTCAGTATTTCGTTCGATTCGCCATGCCCTTTGCACAGAAAAACAACGTCCAGGTCTTCCGCATTTATTTCACTCCTAAAAACTAAATCTATGGCTCCGAACAGGTCTGTATGTATTTCAGCTACCCACTTTCCTGCCTGACTTTCACTTTGAGCCAATACTATTTCAACCTCCGGATGATTTAATAATATCCGCATCAATTCACCGGCAGTATAACCTGCAGCACCTATTATTCCAGCTTTAATCATCGTTCACATACTTAATTAATTTTCCCTGGTTGGCAAGTATTTTCACAAAACCCTTTGCATCATCAGCAGTCCATACTTTGTTCATCTCCCCGTATTGACCAAAAGAAGATTGCATCAAATCAAATGGAGAGGAAACACCTTTAATATAGAATCGATAGGGCGCCAGATAGACCATCACTTTACCCGTTACTTTTTCCTGACTAGATTCCAGAAAGGACTCCAGGTCTCTCATGACCGGATCAAGATATTGTCCTTCATGCATCCAATCACCATACCAGGCTGCCATCTGATCTTTCAAGCGGAGTTGATTTTTAGAAAGTACATGCTTTTCCAATGCGTGATGCGCTTTGATCAATATCAGCGCTGCAGCCGCCTCAAAACCAACACGTCCTTTTATTCCAATAATGGTATCTCCTACATGTATATCCCTTCCAATAGCGTATTCGCAAGCTGTTTCTTCTAATTCTTGAATAATAGTCACCGGATTATTTTTGTTGCCGTCTATGGCTACAGGTTCCCCTTTGTGGAATTCAATCGTCACATGCCTGCATCCATCTTTTTTCAATTGACTTGGAAAAGCTTCTTCAGGTAAATATTGATCCGAAGTGAGTGTTTCCTTTCCACCAACTGAAGTCCCCCACAGCCCTTGATTGACGGAATACGTTGCTTTTTCCCAATCTCCATCTACTCCTTTACTTTTTAAGTATTGTATTTCCTCTTCTCGCGAAAGTTGGCGATCCCTTACAGGTGTAATTATTTGCATGGTAGGGCAAAGTGTCTGAAATACTAAATCGAACCTCACTTGATCGTTTCCTGCTCCGGTACTTCCATGAGCTATGGCATCTGCTGCTATTTTTTGGGCATAATTAGCGATTGCTACCGCTTGAAATACCCGCTCAGCGCTTACGGAAAGTGGATAAGTACCATTTTTCAAGACATTTCCAAATAAAAGATACTTCACTCCGCTGTCATAAAATGTTTGTGTCTCATCCAGAAAAACATACTCTTTCGCGCCAAGTGTTAGTGCCTTTTTCTCTAATTTTCTCTGTGAGTTTGTATTAAATCCACCGGTATTTACGGTGACAGCATGCACCTCAAGTCCCAGTTCATGGACCAGATAGGTAACGCAGAAGGAAGTATCTAGTCCTCCACTAAATGCCAGTACAACTTTGCTCATAGGGTTAGTTGCTTGAAAATCATTCGTTTCTTTTTAATTCGCATAAATCGTTCGTAGAGCTGAGATTTTTTCACGAAATTCCATCGTTTCCTGCCCCTTTCTTTTGGATCAAAAAGCATCGCTGTGCACATACAGTTTTTTTGATTCTTACTTTGAAGTATTTCGTAATTCACACAACTTCTACATCCATTCCAGAATTCTTTATCATTGGTAAGTTCTGCGTAAGTAACCGGGATATAGCCAAGTTCAGAATTAATTCTCATCACAGGAAGTGAGGTAGTAAGCCCAAAAAGCTTTGCCTTGGGAAATAGCTTTTGAGAATGCTCAAACGCTTTTCTCTTCACTTTTTTTGCAACTCCTTTTCCTCGATATTCATGTTTAATAATCAATCCGGAGTTGGCAACGTAAGACTTATTTCCCCAGGACTCGATGTAACAAAAACCTGCCAGATCGTTCCCTACCAGAGCAATGATTGCTTTTCCCTCCTCCATCTTTCTTGCTATATAGTTGGGTGAACGCTTAGCAATACCTGTCCCTCGCTGGCGAGCACTTATCTCAATAAGTTGACAGATTTCTTTTGAAAAATATTTCTGTTTAGATGTTGCAACCTGAACAACGACCTTATTCATGGCTTAGATTAAAAATTTTGAATGAAATGACAATGGGAGAAAGCCATCACGTAGATGACACAAATTATAATTAAGGCCTTCGCCCGGCCGGGTTTGGCCTAAATGTTTGAGATATTATCACTGTATTGAAATTCAAAATCTTTCCTTGCGAATAACAAAGATTGAAAATTAATCTCCAATAAACCAAATAAAATTTAAAAAAAGGTACGCTCTATTGTAGATTCACGAACTTTAAGAATATTTAAATGCAAAAGAGACATTCTTACGATTATGGCGTAATCGGTAACTGTGCATACACTGCTCATATTGGAATGGATACCAACATTTCCTGGATGTGTTGGCCAAGGTTTGATAGTAGCTTCATCTTTGGCAGCCTACTTGATGAAGTACAAGGCGGTGAATTTTCCATTAAACCTTTGGAAGGAATTAAGCATGCTTCCCAGTCCTATTTAGAGAATACGAATATTCTGGTAACTGAAGTAAAATCAGCAGACGGGGTATATAGAGTGACGGATTTTGCTCCAAGGTTTCTTCAATTTGATCGCTTTTACAAGCCGCTAATGATGGTTAGAAAAATTGAACTTGTAGAGGGGAATCCCAAAATTGTGGTAAAATGCAGCCCAAAAGGCGATTATGGCAAAACTGAACCAGATGCTAGCTTTGGAAGTAATCACATACGCTATTTGGGATTGGAATCCAACGTCAGATTAACCACGAATATTTCGCTTAGCTACCTATTACAACAAGAAAGTTTCGTACTCAATGAAACCAAATATATGACCTTTACTTGGGGACCTCCTATGGAAGCCGGTTTGGAAGAAACATGTGAAGTATTTCTTACTAAGACGAATGCTTATTGGATAAACTGGGTTAAATCTGCAAGCGTTGGGAATTTCTTTCAACGCGAAGGTATAAGATCGGCGCTTATCCTTAAGATTCATCAATACGAAGACACCGGGGCAATCATAGCTGCCACTACGACAAGTTTACCCGAGAGCCCCGAAAGCACACGAAACTGGGATTATCGCTTTTGCTGGATGCGAGATACTTTTTATACACTGAATGCTTTTAACAACATCGCTCACTTCGATGAACTTGAAAAGTACTTTCACTATATTCTCAATACTACTATCGAGGAACAGGACAGGTACCAGCCTTTGTACGGAATAACGGGTAAGAAAATTTTGGAAGAAAAGGAACTCCCCTTGAATGGATACCTTGGCAATCAACCTGTTCGAGTGGGAAATGATGCTTATACACATATTCAAAACGATGTTTACGGACAAGTGCTCATCTCTCTTCTCCCTCTATATCAGGATAAGCGAATTATTTTCAGTGAGCGATTTGACGCTTTGGAGCTGATCTTTAAGACGTTAAAAATGCTGGAGAGGACGTTTGATGAAAAAGATGCGGGCTTATGGGAATTTAGAAACCTCGCTCAGCATCACAGTTACACCTATCTTTTTAACTGGGCCGGCAGCTGTGCCGCAATCAAAATGGCAAAGGTGCTTGCAAATGAAAAGATTGGAGAGTTGGCTATAAAGCTTAAAAAACGTTCAGAGGAAATGATTGAAAAAAGCTATATCCCTGCTAAAAAAGGATATGCACAGGCGGTTGGGGTGGACCGGATGGATGCCAGCACGCTTCAGCTTATCATGATGAACTACCTGCCTCATGATTCTCAAAAGGCCAAAGATCACTTAAAAGCGCTGGAGAGCGAGCTCCATGCCGGAAATGGATTATTCTACCGGTATAAGCATACCGACGATTTCGGAGCACCTGAAACCACCTTTTTGATTTGTGCTTTCTGGTATGTAGAAGCACTGGCATGTGTGGGCAGAATTGATGAAGCTATTCGATATTTTGAAAATCTTATCAGCTACTCCAACCATTTGGGACTACTTAGTGAAGATGTAAATGCGAGTGATGGTAGCATGTGGGGAAACTTTCCTCAAGCATACAGTCATGTTGGGTTACTCAATGCCGCCAGTAGGATCGCCAGAAAACTGGATCAGCCAGATTTTTTAATTGACAATTGATTGTAAAAGTTTTCTAATATCCTGGTAATCTTTTACCCGATAGTTAGCTGAGGATGAAGAGGATCCTACTTTTATGGTAAAGGCCCCTTCAGGCATCGCTTTGAACGTATCTTCATCGGTCCGGTCATCTCCACACGCCATATAGAAATCATATTCACCTTGCTTTAGCCATTCAACTGCAGCATGTCCTTTGCTGACATGCGAATTTTTGATTTCTATTACTTTATTGCCTTCCATGATCTGGATATCTTTCTCAGAAGAAATATATTTCAAGTGACTGGTCAGCTCGCGTGTCCTCACCTCTCCCAGACCGGTTTCAACTTTGCGATAATGCCAGACTAACGAGTAATCTTTTTTTTCAACAAAAGATCCAGGTGTTCTATCCACGTACATCTCAAGTACATTTAAAAACTCTTCCATCCAACTTGTATCCATTTCCTGAAATAGCGCCCAATCTTTATGGTACTTTTTATACCATACTCCGTGTTCTGCAATAATATCGAGACGATGCTCCTTCAACCACTTACCCAGGTTTTCCCTCCCCCTGCCGCTAATAATCGTAATTGTATTTTTAAGATCGGAAGTAAGAGTGGATAAAATGGATTTAAGTTCCTTGTCCGGCTTTGATTGTACAGGGTTTGGATGGAACCCGACCAGTGTTCCATCATAATCTAAGAAAATAATTCGTTTCTCGGCCGATCGATAACCAGATTTAAGTTTCATCGCAACTTTTTCATCAAAAGGTTTTGTTTGGAGGTTCTCCTGCTCTTTTTTAATGAAGGCTAATCGTTCCATAAAAAGATTTACCCATGCATGAATATTATATCTTTTGATGGAATCTTGCATAATTTTCATTCTTCTTTTCTGCTCTGTCTCAGGCATGGTAAGTGCCTCTTTTAAAGCATCTACCATTTGACGAATATCATTGGGATTGATCAATATCGCATCAGAAAGCTCTTTGGAGGCCCCTGCCATTTCACTGAGAATCAATACCCCTTTTTGATCTAGTTTGCTGGCGATGTATTCCTTGCAGACAAGGTTCATTCCATCTCTCATCGGGGTAACTAAAGCTACATGTGCCATTCTATAAAACGCACTTAAAGCATTTAGTGGGAAACTTCGATAAAAATAGTGAATAGGTGTCCAATTTAACCTACCGAATTTTCCGTTGACTCGTCCTACCAGTAAATCAATTTCTTCTTTAAGCTGAGCATATTTTGGTACCTTATCCCTGGAAGGAACTACGACCATCAATAAAGATACTTTTTCAAGAAAATTGGGATTTTCATCTAGAAAACATTCGAATGCTTTCAATCTTTGTGGAATCCCTTTAGAATAATCCAAACGGTCAATAGTGAGAATAAGCTTCACCTCTCCGAGCGATGTTCTATATCTCACTTCACGATCTAGGGTATCTGGTGATGATGCTGCTGAAGCATACTTGTCATAATCGATACCCATGGGCAATGCGTCTGCCAGGATAGGGCGGTTTCCAACATTTATTTGCCCATTAGAATTACCAATTCCTGCTAGTCTATTCACACTAGACAAAAAATGTCTCATGTCATCATATGTGTGGAAGCCCAGAAAATCAGCCCCCATCATACCATTTAATAATTCTCTTCTCCAAGGGAGCAAACGAAAGGATTCATAGGATGGGAACGGAATATGTAAAAAGAATCCGATACTGGTATTCTCACGGATCTCACGGATCATTTTGGGCAGCAACAAAAGTTGGTAATCGTGAATCCAAAGGGTATCTCCGTCTTCTAATTCACTTTCTATCGCATTAGCAAATTTCTTATTTACTTTCTGGTAAGCTTTCCAGAGGGTCTCATTGTACACCGTATATTGGTTGAAATAATGGAAGTTTGGCCAAAGCGTCTCATTGCTAAATCCTTCGTAAAAGTCTTCGATCTCTTGTGCGCTTAAAAAAACCGGTCGCATGTTTTCTTCTTTGAGCCGATCATCAATTTCCACCTTTTCTTTTGATTTATTGACCGCAAGTCCAGGCCAACCTACCCAAATGTTTTCACCCTCTTTATAGATGGAGCCAAGTCCGGTAGCTAATCCGCCTTCACTTGGCATATATACCATTTTGTTGTTTTCTTTCTTGATTTTTATTGGCAACCTATTGGATACAATGATTGTCTTAGCCATAATTCTTTGGTCTTAGGTGACCACAAGTTAAAAATCATTTTGCTGCAATAAGAAATGAAAGATGAAATGAAGAATCGATGATCCTTTATTTTACTATGATTCAATTACTTATGATCTGAAATTAATTTTCTGTTTCTTTTATTTGGATAACTCAATTCCTCCCTATACGTTTGAAGAGCAAATCGATTTCGATCGATTTATTTAGAAGTGCTGAGAGACAGGCTCTGTGAAGCACTAGCAACCCCCTCCAAAAGGAAGGTGCTAATTCCTGATAAATAAATTGATCACTTATATAGTTGAAGCATCTTGGAAAAACTCACAGTTAGTGAAACATTCTTATTAGAGAGTAGTGAAACATTGGATCAACTGCAAATCAGTTATCAAACGTATGGAGAATTAAATGATGAAAAATCCAATGTAGTGTGGATTTTTCATGCACTTACCGGAAACAGTGATCCCTTTGAATGGTGGCCAGGGGTGGTTGGCAGAGGATCTATCATTGATCCTTCAGATTTTTTTATTGTATGTGCCAATATGCTTGGCTCTTGCTATGGAAGTACAGAACCGACAGATTTCGAATTCCCCCTAATTACCATTCGAGATCAGGTAAATGCTTTTAAACTTCTGAAAGAATATTTGAAAATAAACAGGATACAAGTTGGAATTGGAGGATCAATGGGCGGACAACAACTGCTTGAATGGGCAGTCCAAGAACCATTATTGTTTGAGACTATCGTCCCAATTGCTACTAATGCCCGACATTCTCCCTGGGGAATCGCTTTTAACGAAACACAACGCATGGCAATAGAAAATAATCCTGAAAAAGGGTTGGAAACAGCAAGGGCTGTTGCAATGCTTTCTTATCGACATTTTACAACCTATCAGCAGACACAAAAGGACTCGGACAACAGATCAGATGATTTTTCGGCCTCATCCTATCAGCGATATCAGGGACAAAAACTTTCGAGGAGATTTTCTCCATTTAGTTACTATACATTGTCAAAGGCGATGGATAGTCACAATGTTGCAAGGAGCTATCATGATGATATGAATCGCGCCTTACAACAAATCAAATCAAAAGCGGTGATCATTGGCATTGATTCCGATATCTTATTTCCAACTTCAGAGCAAAGATTTTTAGCGGAAAGTATTGATAACTCTAACTTTTTTCAACTGAACAGTATTTATGGACACGATGGGTTTTTAATTGAAGTCAATCAAATAAATGAAATATTGAAAAATGAGTTATAAAAGCCCCGACTTACTAGGATTACGTTCTTTATAAAATCCTTTTAAAAACTCACTCATGGGTGCACTTAGCTTTGTCCAAGCTGTTCTAACCTAACCTTTACCTTACTCAAAGCTTGAAAATCCTTATTCTGGTACAATAAACTGCGGTTTTGAATTTAGAAAGCCTTGACTTGAACCAAAAAAATAAGTTTTCAAAGGTTCCAATATTTCACCATTTATAGATGTATTACCTCATCATACGCTGCTGCTGCCGCTTCCATCACCGCCTCACTCATTGTGGGATGTGGATGAACTGATTTAATGATCTCATGCCCTGTGGTTTCTAGCTTTCTTGCTGCTACAGCCTCGGCGATCATTTCAGTCACATTAGCTCCAATCATATGTGCGCCTAGCCACTCTCCGTATTTTGCATCAAAGATCAATTTTACAAACCCTTCAGACGCGCCGGCTGCCTTCGCCTTGCCAGAAGCGGAAAATGGGAACTTACCGACCTTAATTTCGTATCCGGCTTCTTTTGCCGCTTTCTCAGTGTATCCTACAGAGGCAATTTCGGGTGAACAATACGTGCATCCGGGAATATTATTATAATTCAAAGGTTCTACATTCATTCCATTGATTTTCTCTACACAAATGATCCCTTCTGCCGATGCTACATGAGCTAATGCAGGGCCATGCACAATATCTCCAATAGCATACACTCCATCTACATTTGTTCTATAAAAATCATCTACTGTTATCTTTCCTTTTTCTGATTTCACTCCAACTTGCTCAAGGCCAAGATTTTCCAAATTGGTTGAAACCCCGACTGCCGAAAGAACCACATCACATTCAAGTTTTTGTTCTCCTTTTTTTGTTTTCACTGTCACCTTACAGCCAGTACCTGTTGTATCCACTTTTGTTACCTCTGAGCTAGTCATGATTTTCATCCCTGCTTTCTTGTAGGTTCTCTCTAACTGCTTGCTTACTTCCTCATCTTCCACCGGAACAATACGGTCCAGGAACTCAACTATCGTTACTTCCGTGCCAATTGAATTATAGAAATAGGCAAACTCTACACCTATCGCACCAGATCCTACCACCACCATTTTCTTGGGCTGTTTTTCTAAGACCATTGCTTTGCGGTACTCGATCACCTTTTCCCCATCAATAGGCAGGCTTGATAATTCCCGAGCCCTACCACCTGTAGCCAAAATAATGTGGTTTGCATCATAAATTGTTACCTTACCACTTTCATTTTTTACTTCTACTTTCTTGTCTTTCTTCAAAGTACCATGTCCGGGAATATGATCGATCTTGTTCTTTTTAAAAAGAAACTGTATGCCTTTGCTCATTCCATTTGCGACTTCCCGGGAACGTTTTATCATACCCGTAAAGTCCGGCTCTGCTTCTTTTACATTGATTCCGTAATCTTGAGAATGATTTATGTAATCGAAAACCTGTGCACTTTTCAGCAATGCCTTTGTAGGGATACATCCCCAATTCAAACATACGCCCCCTAGTTCAGCTTTTTCCGCTACTCCTACTTTCATCCCTAGCTGAGAAGCTCTGATCGCTGCTACGTATCCACCAGGTCCACTACCGATTACAATAAGATCATATTTAGATGCCATTCTAATTTATTTTTTGTTGCAAAAATATATGCTCTCTTTAAAAGTAAGGTTCGATCGCTCACCTACTATTGATTAAAATCCGAGAAAGTCCTTATTAAGAAGACATGCTATTTTTGTTTTAAGCAAATCGCTAAGTACTCGATTTTTATCGCTTGATCAGATGCCAAAATAGGACGGTTTTAACTTCTTTAAATCGTATTTGTAGGGGTATGTAAGAACAGAAAAGACGCAATCAAAATTTTTAGCCTTTTAAGGCAGAATTAGGAAAATAAATCATTGCTAATAGAATAACAACAATTTTTCTCGTAGAAAATGAATCATTAGTCGTAAAATCATAATGAAGATAAAATGAAAATTATAATTGCCTGTATTTTTAAATCTATTAATTAGAATAGTTCACACTTTTAAAATATTTACTTCTGTCTGCACCGATTTTTGAATTGATTAAAGAATTAAATCCCAATCAGATTACACATGAAATATCCATGAGGGGATTATGATACTTACTGAGGATGTAAATCAGTGGAAAAACATTGACTTTTACTCTCGAAATAGTGTCAGGACATTTCCACATCGGTCCGCCGATGTGGCCTCAAAAACAAAATATATTTATATGAAACTACTTGAAGGAAAAACTACATTAATAACGGGAGCATCCAAAGGAATAGGAAAAGCCATCGCTGAGCAATTTGCTGAACAAGGAGCCAACGTTGCTTTCACTTATCTTTCTAGCATAAAAGGAGGAGAAGCTTTAGAAAAGGAGCTTTCCTTAAAAGGAAAAAAAGTCAAAGGCTATCAATCAGATGCATCTGATTTTCAGGCTGCTCAGGATTTGATTACAGGAGTAGTAGAAGAATTTGGATCACTGGACGTCTTAGTAAATAACGCGGGAATAACCAAAGATAATTTATTAATGCGAATGAAGGAGACCGATTGGGACACCATTCAAAACATCAATCTTAAATCCTGTTTCAATACCGTAAAAGCTGCCTGTAGACCCATGATGAAACAACGAAGTGGTTCTATCATAAATATGTCTTCTGTAGTAGGCATTAAAGGAAACGCCGGACAGGCAAACTATGCAGCTTCAAAGGCAGGAATCATTGGGTTCACTAAATCAGTAGCCTTAGAGTTAGGGTCAAGAGGCATTCGATGCAATGCCATCGCCCCTGGATTCATTGAAACTGAGATGACAGACGCATTGGACGAAAAAACAGTACAAAGCTGGAGAGATGCGATACCTCTTAGAAGAGGTGGGAGTCCGGAGGATGTAGCAAGTGCTTGCGTATTCCTTGGTTCCGATATGTCTACCTACATCACCGGACAAGCAATACAAGTAGATGGTGGAATGTTAACTTAATTTAAAATCCTTATTACCGTCAAATGAACGTACTAAAATCAACTTTAGTAAAGGTATATATAGGTACATTGGCATATTTCATATCCTTGAATGGCAGTGCACAAATTCTAAAACACCTTACGACAATATCTCTTCAAGATGGAGAGCTATCCACAACTGAAGAATTCCTTATCCAGGTGAATAATCCGAATCAACGATCGCTAGGAGAGATTTCCATACCGCATGGACAAAATCAAAATTTTAAAATTACCTCTGCTGAGATCATAGATAAAAGTGGCACAGTGGTTTACAAACTCAAGAAAAAAGATATAATAGTTCATTCTCGTTTTTCAAGGGGGACATTTCATCAAGATGATCTAGTGTCTGAAATAAATTTATTTTGGAATGAATATCCCTATAAAATCCACTATTCTTATCAAAACACAGTAGATGAATTCATTTATCTGGCCAACTGGTCCCCGATATCCTGGAACGGCCTTACTCCAAAAAAAAGTTTGCTGAGTATCGAATTACCCAATGATTTTATATATACTCAATGGTCTTCTGATGAATTTGGTTTCACAAAGAAAGAAAACGAAGAAACGACATTGCTGGAATGGGAGCTTGGAGAGATTAACATTCCAGATGATGAAATCTGCGGCCCAACGATCTGGGAGCGAGTTCCAAGCGTGGTGGTCTCCCCTGGTAATTTTCAATATGGTGTTCGCGGGAATCTACAAAACTGGAATCACTACGGTGACTGGTTTTTGTCTCTGAATGACAATAAACTTGAGCTTACAGAAGCTGAAAAAATCAAAATAGACAGCCTATTATGTAGAGTAGACAACACCACTGATAAGATAAATATACTCTATCATTACTTGCAGGATAATACCACCTACATCAATATAAGCATAGATATAGGAGGGCTAAAGTCTTATCCTGCCTCTTATGTATGTGAAAATAAGTATGGCGATTGCAAGGCATTGACAACCTACATGAAGGGCTTATTAAATTATTCTAAAATCCCCTCTAACTATGTTTTGATAAATACTGGGAACAGCGTGGAGTCGATTAACGAAGAAACCCCGGGACCTCAGTTTAATCACATTATATTGGGAGTTCCACTAGATGAAGATACTATTTGGCTGGATAATACTTATACGACCTCACCTACACGATATGTGGAAACAGCCAATCAAAACAGAAAGGCATTGTGGCTGGAGAAAGGTGCAAGCCATCTCATCTCGATGCCTAGTGCTAAATCAGAGGAAATCCTTTGTACAGCCAGATACACATTCATACTAGACGGTAATGGGGATGGAGAGGTTCAAACAATGCAAATCATAAAAGGGAGAGATTTTGAGTACCTTCAGTATTTAGAGCAGAAAAATGAACTGGATAGGATCAAAAAAAGATTGCTTTCGCAATTAAATATCGACTATTTCGCTTGTGAAGATTGGAAGTTTGAAGACCGTCACCGTGAGCAGGCTTCTTTAGAAATCTCAGCGAAAGGTCATGTCTCAAAACAAATCAAGAAAATTGGTGATTTGCTCTTCATTAAACCACCTTCCATCCAAATTCCCGAATTTGAACCCCCTATCAAACGAAGGCTTTCCGTGAGATTGAGGACTCCTCTAAGTAAAGAAAATATCATCATCTATGAGTTATCTGCACTAAAAAATTCTGTTTTTAAATTACCAGAGCCAATAGACATTATATCTCCTTATGGTATTTACACCAGCAATATCCAAACAAATGGAACACAAGTGATCGTAAAGCAAAAAGTCACTATCTATTCAGGGGAATATCCAGTTAGTGAATACCATGAATTTTATGATTTTATCCACACCATAAAAAAAGAATCAAATCAACTTTCGTTTACATTAACTCAACCATAATTTGACCAGACTAAATATTATAGCCTGCCTGTTGTTTAGTTTTAATGGTAGCAATTTCGCCCAGTCTTTTACTGCTCGTGAATATGGGAATATCTCACCTGAAGAAATTGAATTGAAAACCTGTTCATTCGATTCCACCGCAGACGCGATTGTCCTTTTCGATCTTGGAGAATCAAAATTTATCCGAACGAAAAACGGATACGCCATAAAATTTTCCCGCCATAAAAGAATAAAGATTCTAAAAACATCTGGGCGAGATCATGCAGAGACTAGCATCCCTTTCTACATAGGGGAGTCATCCCAAAAGCAGAAAGTAAAGTCTTTGCTGGCATCTACCTACAATGAAATTGACGGAGCCGTTTTAACTCAGGCCATTGATCCGAACCAGGTATATGAAGAAAAAATCAACCAATACTGGGCCCAAAAGAAATTTGTGTTTCCAAATGTCCAAGAGGGGAGTATTTTGGAATGCTCCTATGATTTAATCATCCCATATATAAGTGGGCTACCAGACTGGGAGTTTCAAAGCGATATCCCTACACTTTACAGTCAATATAAAGTGTACATGGTGCCTTTTTACGAATATGTCAATTTACTTCAAGGTGTTGACTCATTGGATGTGAGGTCGGTGGAACAGGGAAATAGAAGATACAATGACTTTGGTTTTGATTATAAGCATAATATTTACACTGTAGCGCTCAGAAACGTAGAAGCATTTGAAGATGAGTCATTCATTACTTCCAAAAGCGACTACATAAAAAAAATAGATTTTCAGTTGTCAAAAATCTATTATACAGATGGAAGGCAAGAAGACTTTATCACTACATGGAAGAGCTTGCGCAAGGAGCTAGTAGACCACTATGATTTTGGGAGATATCTTAAAGGTTGTAAACGATTGGCTAAGAATGTTCTCAAAGAGCAAGTTGACGCAACAGGATTAGCACAAACCGATAAAGCAAAAAGACTTATTGAGTATGTAAAAAAAAACTTTAATTGGAATGGATATCGTTCAGAATGGAGTAGCCAGTCACCCAAAGATTTCTTGCGGTCGAAAAGTGGAAATACCGCTGACATTAATCTCTTTTTGATCGCTCTACTCAATGAAGCAGGTATTCATGCTGAGCCTATGCTTATAAGCACCAGAGACCATGGGAAAATCAAACACATTTATCCTTTCTATGGGGCTATCAATAACATTATCGTCTATGTTCAAACAAATCGTCCTTTTCTTACAGACGGCACTACAATCCTGCTAGACTACAATATGATTCCAAAGAACAGCATTAATGATATTGGATTGTTGGTCAATGAAGAAGAAGAAGATCGCTGGATGAGCATTGAATATAGTATGCCTTCCACTGATGATATCAGCATTGCAATAGAAATTGCTCCTGAAAAGTTAGAAGCACAATTTAGCATAAGATCAAAATCCGATTTTTTCCAGGGATTTGATTATCGAAATAATTTCAGAGATGACCCGAAAACAATAGAAAATTTTTTTTCCAGACATCTTGATGTAATCGACAGTATTTCCACTAAAAATTATGATATTCCTTCTGAGCCTTACCTGCTGTCTGTAAATGGAAGCAAGGAAATTGATAAACTTGAAGATTTTTTAATTATTCGGCCGTTTTTGAGTCTCGCATACACCAAAAATCCACTCACCCTTGAAAAACGTACGTATCCGGTGGATTTTATCTACCCATATAAAAACAAGTATAGAATAAGTATCCCGATTCCAAAAGGATACCTGCCTACTGACTTACCTGAAGATGTTCTAATTGAGAATGAACTTGTCTCTATCCATTCTAAATGGATCTACAATGAAGATTTCAATCACCTACAAAACATCTCTCATTATTATTTTAAAAGAGCTATTTACCAACCTGAAGCGTATTTGAACCTCAAAAAGAACTTGGAAAAAATTGTTGAAACTTTCAATGTTGCGCTTTACTTTAAGAAAGGAAATTGAGCTGTTGGATTTTATTAAACTAACTATTTCTATGATTTTAAATCATTTGTTTTACAATAAATGTTATTATTTTCTTAATTAATAGGTAGAGTTTCTGTAAATGCCTCTTATTCAATTAACAGACAAACTAGGTGTTAAAAGAGCAGCGCATTTGCTTAGGCGAGCCTGTTTAGGAGGGTCTAAAGCAGAAATAGATGCCTTTGCGATTTTAACCCCTCTGGAAGCTGTTCGGCAGCTTTTCAGCAATGAGCTACCCGACGCGGGATATCCCATTGACCCTACAACAGGTCAAGAATGGATAACAACCGGAAATTCACAAAATCAAAAATTTCAATTACGAAAGTTTTTTCTTTCCTGGCATTTAGGTCAAATGGTTGGTAATGGAATAGAAGAATCATCCAAGCTCTCCTACATTTTCAGAGAAAGATTAGTCTTTTTCCTTCATACCCATTTCACTACCAGAAGCTCAGTAGTAGGAAATTCCAGGTCGCATTATTATCAACAAGCCCTTTTCCGATTATTTGCTTTTGATCAAGAAGACATTACTGTGCTTTCGGAGGATCCTGAAGATCCGGCATCTATTGAAACTATCTATCCCAGGAACTTTAAGCAGCTCACAAAAAAAATTTGCGTAGACAATGCGATGCTGGTGTTTCTAGACGGGCAGTTGAACGTTAAAGGAAGTGTAAATGAAAATTTTGCCAGAGAGTTATTGGAGCTTTATTCAATAGGAAGAGGGCTGGAAGGAAATGTTCCTGCACCGGAGTTTGAGGGCGATTATTTTGTATTCACTGAGCAGGATGTTCAGGAAGGAGCCAAAGTGCTATCAGGCTTTGATAGAGACGACAATTTCGACAATATCGATCCGGAAACAGGTTTGCCAAGAGGTGTTGTTAAAGGAGGAAATATTGCAAGACAACATGAAGAAGGCATTAAAACCTTCAGCGCGAGACTTAACAATGGAACTGTAATCCCCAATGAAGAACTTCAATTAGGTGGTAGATCTACTGAAGAAAGTGTCCTGGATGAAATTAGCCAGTTCGTGGATTTGATTTACGAACAAGATGCTACTCCTATTGCTATCTGTCGAGAGATTTATCGATTTTTTGTTTATCATGAAGTAAATCAGGATTTGCAGGATAGTATAATAAAGGATATGGCAGCGGTTTTCAGCGCAAATGAATACAAAATACAACCTGTCCTGGAAGCGCTCTTCACCAGTACTCATTTCTATGAAGCAGAAGCAGGGGCAACAGATAATAATTTTGGATCTATCATTAAATCACCGATCGATTTGGTTCTTGGATTCATAAGAAATTTTGACGTACAACTTCCTGATTACAAAACAGAATTAAATACCTACTACAACCTTATGGGTAACATCCTGGAAGAAATTAGCAACCAGGGAATGGATTACTATGAGCCTTTCGAAGTAGCTGGGTACGCTGCGTATCATCAATACCCCATTTTTAACCGTAGTTGGATTACCACTACCTTCCTCACCTATAGGTATAATTTTATCAGGGATCGTCTTTCTAATGGAGATAATATAGAGTTGGGTCAGGTCGACGTTTTCCAATTTGTTGTTCAAAACTTTGATATCGATACTATCAAGATTGCTGATAACTTTATCATTGAATTGGCAAAGTATCTATTGCCTGTTTCAGAAAATCTCACCTTTGATTCCGCAGATGATGGTGCGGAAATAACGTCTGAGCGTTTAAGGTATTTTAAGACTTTTTTGTTGGACCCCGGTGATTTAGATGCTGAATCAGCATGGACCTTCCGATGGGAAAATGATCTGGCACAATTGGATCGAGCAAGCCAGATTAGAAACCTACTTAATGCGATGTTACAGTCTCCCGAATATCAATTAATGTAATCTTAGCGATGAAACGAAGAGATTTTATAAAGAATTTGGGATTTGCTGCAGGAGCGCCTATCGCTTTTCAGGGTGTTCCCTTGAAATTGATGGCCGCCGGCCATGAGCTGCAAAGGCTTGCGCAGCAAAGTACAAATGATCGTGTACTTATAGTTCTTCAAATGCACGGTGGAAATGATGGCTTAAACACCATCATTCCTCTCTCTAACTATGATGAATACTATAACAGACGAGCAAATATTGCCATACCTTATAAAGTGGGTAACCGAACGCTGATACCACTAGATAGTACCGTAGCATCCGAGGAACAAGTGGGACTACATCCTGATATGAACGATTTTAAAAACCTATACGACACGGGTAAGGCCGCAGTGTTTCAGGGAGTCTCATACGAGAATAATAACGGTTCTCATTTCCGGGGTAGAGATATTTGGTTAATGGGTGGGGGCGCAGATGATTACTTTTCATCTGGCTGGATCGGAAGGTATTTAGGGACAGAGTATGCACCATTGACCTATCCACGGGACTTTCCAACGGAAGAAATGCCTGACCCCTTAGCATTAGAGACGGGAAATGATGTTTCCCTTCTTTTTCATCAGACAGGAAATATACCCACCTCTATTTCTTTGGGTAATAACCCACAAAGTTTACTCAATCAAATCAACAAACTGGAAGGATTTAATGAAGAGGTAAATAATGACGGAGAATTTACAGTGGATGAAAGGGGGTTGCCACCTGAATTTTTAAATGATTCTCCTTACGGAAAAGAAATGAACTGGATTTTAGGGTTAGAAGATAAGTCAGAAACGTATATCCAAAGATTGGCAGCGATCTATGAATCGAGCGCAGAAACCTCTGTTACCTATCCGGAGAAGTATCCTTTCAATGCACCTGACAGATCAAAAAATAATCGTCTGTCAAGCCAATTGCGATTGATAGCCAGACTCTTAGGGGGTGGAGTAAAAACAAAGGTATTTTTAGTTAAAATTGGAGGATTCGATACACATGCGAATCAGGTAGAAGATTATGACCCAACCATGGGGACACACTCAGCTTTGCTTTATCATATTTCATCGGCAATGCGGGCTTTTCAAGCAGATTTAAGATCACGAGGGTTGGAAGATAGAGTGCTAACGATGACTATGTCTGAGTTTGGACGAAGGATTGCATCAAATGGTAGCTTTGGAAGTGATCATGGTAACGGTGGCCCGATGATGATGTTTGGGTTAAAGGTTAGGCCAGGTATTTATGGCACAGTCCCTGACATGTCCATAAAGAACGTAAGTCTACAGTTTGATTACCGACAAATTGCTGCAAATGTTCTTTTTGAATGGATGGGAGTAGAGAAATCAGTGTTAAACACTGATATTTTCTACGGTGATTATATCGAAGGGCCAAATCCTCAAGGAGGTAATTTTGAACCCATGGATTTAATTGAAGAGGCAATACTTAGCGAGAAAGAATACGTGAAGAAGAATTACAGAATTGAAGCAGTATATCCAAATCCAGCATCCAACTATACGCAGGCAAAAATTTTTGTCAATAATCATCAATATGTAAATGTAAAATTAATCAATGTAGAAGGAGTCACGGTCTCACAAATTAACCGGAATGTGACTCCGGGAGAGCATACGTTTTCTTTTATGCTAAACGGCTTGAGACCCGGCTTCTATTTTATCAAAGCAAAATCAGAAATGTTAGATGATACGAAAAGACTTGTCATTCGCCAGTAGATTACTTGGCCTAACTGTAATTCTATGCTCCACCAACTTACTTTGCGCTCAAAGAAAACCGAAAAGCATCAACCCACTGGAACGCTTCCTTGATACTCAGTTTTGGCTTGGCTTAAAAATAGGAGTAAGCTACACACAAGCATCTCCGGAAGACCGATTTACAGGTTTCAGCCCCATTGATTATTCTACCGATAGCTTGAAAAAGAATTACAGCGATTTCACACTCCCGGGAGGCCACATCGGCCTGGAAATGAATTTGTATCATAAGGGCTTTTCCATATCATTTCAACCCGCTTACAAGAGAAGCAGGTATGCCTACTTCAGTGAGCTTTTTTGGCAAGGCGAAAACTCAGGGAACCGGTTCGAGACAAGATATGATGTGGAACAAAAACTAGATCTCATCGAACTGCCATTGATGGTAAAATATGACTTCATTCGATCAGGCAAAGTGAGGCCGTTTGTGATGGTCGGAGGATTTCATACGCTAATCGCATCTGCACAAAAAGAAGTAGATATCAGACAAACGGATTATTCTTCAGGCACTCCATTGGTTTCCAATGGCGGTAGCACTATCCTTGGGGTGAAAGATTCTTTTAAGGCTTTCTCTGGCCTATCTGGCGGAATTGGTTTGAATCTTGATTACTGGAATATAAGGACAGTTTTTGAGCTCAATTATAAAAGAAGCCTTACCTCTTTGACCAAAACCAATGTCCAGCAAATTGAATTTGCGTCATTAGGTGAGGCAAATGACGAAATTTTCCTCCGAGATATAAATGTATCGCTTGGCTTTGTCTTCCCATTCCGATTTATTGATCAACAATTCAAAGCATATTGACAGTTAAGGCGCTTATACAATTGATTGAGATGATGATGACCAGGAAAGAAATGTTTAAATATCATTTAAGAGTGAGAGCATTGACGATGATCGCCATAGGATGCTTATTTTTCTCCTGCTCTGAAGAAGAAACTTCTCTCACTGACTCATTTTTTAAGATCTATGACGACTCAGATTTTGATCTGAGCTATGACCCGATTGATGTATTAGGGGTGAGTAATGGATACATCGTTCTTTCCGGAACAGAATGCTCAGATACGGATTTTGATGGAATATTAATGATTAAAATTGATCAGGAAGGAAACTATTCGTTTTCTGAGGAAGCCGCATTTAGCGATTTTGAAGCTCCGGTTGGTGACATGTATTTCGATGCTTCAGACAGTAGTATCTACTTTTTTGCAAAAACCAAGGGAAACATAGACGCGGTTTTGATTTCTATCAATACTTCATTAGCCATTCAAAACACAACAATTCTGGGAGGACTTAATTATCCACTCTCTGCATCGGCTACTTCCGACAATACGCTTTTGCTCCAAAGCTACGATCCAATAGGGCTTCAAACACAAATTTCAAAAATCAGCCTTGAAGGTGGTTTTGAAGATGGTGGATTGTACTCTATTGGAGCTGGGGATGACGTGGAGGAAGAGATTATTGACCATTTTTTGGAGGCAACTAACCATCCGTTACCTTTTTTTTGTGGAGAATTTTCACCCGGCAATTATTACTTTAATGGATTTTACAATTTCAGCCTTTCTTTAGTTTTCACTGACTTTGGTGAAAGTCCAAATGGTGTTGTTCAAGGGCAGTCTACCAATGCTGGTATCAGATCTGCTATGGTGCTTAGTGGAAGTGATTTTGCACTTTCCGGATTTCAATTTGATGATAATTATCAACTATCGTCAACTACACTTTCAACCGGAGGCATTACTTCAAGTGCAGATTTGTATACTGGTAATATGTCTGAGCTTAAACCATACACAGCTGCTAAGATATTTAGCTATGCTACCAATGGTAATACTTACACTGTTTTCACATCAGAAACAAAAGGAAATCAAATCGTACTTCACTTCTATAATACCACTACAGGGGGAATTGAAGGAGTGCATTACATAGGCTATCTAAATCCATATACTTTTTCCTCAGCGAAAGTAACCGAGGATGAATCAATTTTGATCTTGGGAACCACCTTCGTAGCTGGACGTTTCCAACGTATAATTCTGAACAAAATTTCTAAATCAGAAATCAAAGATGTGATAAATTAATTATACCGAGGGTCACTACCTAATAAATTCTTGTTCGTATTGTTCTTTTTGAATTAGTTTTCAGACTTTATGACAAGAAACCTTTTTCAACTTGAGTATTCGGCATGGTGGGTAATTTTAATTCTGCTCATTTCAACAGCCCTATCTTACTTTTTATATTCTAAAAGAAACATTCCCTGGAATATTGCCCAAAATTGGGTACTGTTTGGAATACGATTGCTTGGAATTTTTTTCATCCTGCTTCTCTTCTTAGAGCCATCCATCAAAAAAGTGGTGAATACAGTAAAAAATCCTATAATCTTTTTGGCCCTTGACAACTCTCAATCAGTAATAGCGCGTAATGCAGACTCAATCACAATTAAAGAAAAAATAAATTTCTTAGAGAAGGAATTATTAGATCAAGGAGTTGAAGTAAAAACTATCTTGTTATCAGACGCTGATTCTATTGTTTTTGATCATCGAACTTCTAGACTCTCAGATTTATTCGCTTCTATTGATAATTCAGATGTTGAAAATCACGTCGCAACCATCTTGCTCACAGATGGGATCTATAATCGTGGCTCCTCGCCACTATATCGTAACTATCTGGAGCCTGTTTTTACGGTAGGTATGGGGGATACCATTCCGCCGAAAGACATTAGTATCAGCAGAACACGCTACAATAAAGTAACCTATAAAGGAAATGAAACACCCTTACGATTCGAAATTAATCAGCAAGGATATACAGGTAAAAACACTTCCATAGCATTAATAGAAAATGGAAAGCAAATAGCGATAAAAAATTTGAAGCTTCATGCAGATATTCAGGAAGTTGAGTTTCTTATTAGTTCAAATGAAGAAGGATTGAGACACTTAGTAGGAAGTATACCAGTAGAAAATGACGAATCTACCGAAGAAAATAATCGCACAGACATTTTTCTGGAAGTCATTGATGGAAAACAAAAAATACTTATCGTTGCCAGCGCACCTCACCCTGACATCAAGGCCATAAGAAGAGCCTTAGATGAAACAGATAGTTACTCTACAGAACTTTATATCCCATCGATAGCGGATGAAAAGCCGAGAAACATCTATGACGTGGTTGTTTATCACGGGGCATTCAATTCTGGTATCAGCTACGCGCCAATGGAGCAACCTGGCCGTTGGTTTATACTTAATTCAGAAAGTATGATTACCTCTATAAATAAATCTCTTCCCTATATAAAAATAAAAACCAGAGGGGGGCAACCCGATAAGGTTACTGGCTCTTTCAATCAAAACTTTAGCAAATTTACAATTGAGAATACAGAAATTTTTGAGGAATATCCACCCATTGAAGTGCCATATGGTGATTACTTCGTAACAGGTTCATCTGAGATTCTAATGTATCAAAAATTAGGTAGTGTATTGACTAATAAGCCGTTAATGGTGTTCAATGAAGATGGATCACAAAAAAGCGCCGTTCTTATAGGAGAGAATATTTGGAAATGGAAATTACGGGAAGCAGCCATTAATGATAACTCTCTGCAGTTTGACAATTTTATTACAAAGACTGTTCAGTTCTTATCTGTGAAAAATGATAAAAAACAATTTCGATTCAAAAGCAGATCGTCTACTTTTAGTGATTCAGAACCTGTGCTTTTTGACGTAGAGGTCTACAATGATATTTATGAAAGGATATATGAGAACGCAATAGATATTAGTATTATTGATGAAAATAAAGAAAGTCAATCCTACGAGTTCACAGATTCAGAGTTAAATAACACCTTCAGAGCACCTAGTCTATCTCCCGGAGTTTACAGATATACGGCCAGTGTAAAAGTAGGCGAAAGTACCTTTAAGGAAAATGGAGAGTTTTTAGTTGAAAACATTAATTCCGAATACCTCAACCTTACCGCGAATCACCGTTTATTAAAGAATCTATCTTTTAAAACCGATGGACAATTCATTCACTACGATGAAATTGAAAGACTGCCTGAAATCATGAAAACGCAGAATTATAAACCTATTTTAACAAGTAATGAAGACTATCAAGAGCTTGCTAAAATCTGGTGGTATTTTCTAATCATTTTTGTTTTGTTTAGCATAGAATGGTTTTTGAGAAGATATTGGGGAGGCTATTAGAAGTTGACGACAACACCCATATACCCTGTCCGAAGAGAAAAAAACCTGGCATCTCTCTGACTATAATCAGAATTATAGTTGTATTCTCTTATATTTTTCCGGTTGAGAACATTATTTAAGCTGGCAAAAGCAATAACCCCTATCTGATCAGAAATTTCTAAAACTCTATTTACTGAAAGGCCTATATTCAGATAATACGGAAGTCGAATAGTATTTTCTTGATGGCTTGGCCGGTAAACTTCGAGATTAGCATCATAATTCACAGATGAAACCACAGCCGTTAAAGTACCTTGTCTGGCAGTCCAAATTGATTCAATGGTCCAGAATTTGGCTAGATTCCAAGATACACTCCCGCGAATAAAGTACGAAAGATCATAAATATCCTCATCTTGTTCGCTATCTACATCCAGGAGGGTAATCGATGCTGAGGTACGTAAGTTGGAATGTAACTGGTAATTAGCAAAAATCTCAGTCCCTTTTGAAGTATAATCAACTCCGTTTACGCTCCCTTTTTTGTCGAAAATACTTACTGAAAGCTGTAAACCTTTAGAGTTACGCTTTATATCAAGGGACTTTTGCACGTTCCGCGTACTAAATGGCTCACCGGTATTTTCCTGAAATCCATTTTTATGATACTTACCTACTCCACCCGTAATTGTCCAATTACCCTCAGAAAATAAAAGATTGGCTTGATGACTTAGGTAATCACCAACATTTCCTGAAGAAATATTCTTTCTAAGCCCTGTGCCAAAAGCAATTTGGTCTGATAAATAATATTTAAAGTATCCAAAAAATTCCGGTACTTTTATACGGGTATCTTCATCTAAATCAACTGTAGGATGGTCTAATCCAAGTGCATAATTCAGTACATGAAAGTTACCCGTTATAGCGGAGTATCGATCATCGAAGCTAAAACCAGATTTTAAACTTAATTTTTCTTTGACTACTAAGTAGTTAAGTCCTATAAAGAAATCTCTTTTCTTAGTGATGAAATCAACATTAGAGTATCCGTATTTCCCGTTACTAAAACTCAGTCCATTATTAAAAGTAACTATTCCTGGCCCCCATTTTTTTTCTACTGTGCTTATTAAAAAACTTCTGTCTTTTTCTTGATCAAAAATCCCTTGAAAACTTGGATGTTGAAAGTTAAACTGATAGCCTTCAGTTACCCCGTAAGCCAGTATTTTCCAGGAATATTGAGGATTATTGCCATACAAATAAACCCCTATGTCATTGGATGTAAATGATTCAATCTCCTTCAGAGCTTCTTTATTAAGCCACTTTATCGGTCCGCTTGGTTGCCAATTACTAAATAGCTTCATGCTAGTCTTATCATTAACCTTCTGCTGCCTTGAAAAACCAATATTCGCCAAGCTTAATATCACAGAGTTAGAACTTTCCTTAAGAACCTTGTCATCGGTCTTCATTGAAATAATTCCTGATGAAGCATTCCCAAACTCTAATGGTGGATTTCCCGGAAATACCGTTACACTTTCGATGATTTCAGTGTTGAAAATGCTAAAGGTCCCAATACCATTCAATTGTGAATATCGCACTGCATCATATATAGGAACATTATTGAAATATATCCCTGTTTCTATAGGTCTACTTCCCCTTAAACTAATATTCGCGGATTCATCCACAGTGGTTGAAGAGGGTAAAGCATTGACAGCCAAAAGAGGATCAGCTTTAGCAGCCGGATTTGTGTAAATCTCCATTTTATCTATATCCAAGTATTTAAACTCTTCTGAAATCAGTGGCTTGGCCGTCACAACAATCGTTTCCCCTTGCTGCTTAATCATTTCTAACTTGATGACTAAATCACTGCTAATTGGAACTACCTGTTCTTTATATCCTACATATGAAATGATAAGAGAGTCATTCAAATATTCTTTTTCCAACTTAAGAGAAAACCCGCCGTCAAGCCCTGTAATAGCCCCATTTCTCCAATCGTTTACTACATAAATATGTGCTCCAATGAGCCTTTCTTTAGTCTCAGCATCCACCACCTTTCCGGAGATGGTGTGCTGAGATAAAAGAAAGCCACAGTTGATTATGAATAGGATGAGAGAGATGATGCACCTCATGACTTATCCATCTTTGTGAGTTCAGATATAGCCCAATAGTAATTCGGCTCAAGAGCTATGGCTTTTTCAAGAATATCCTTTGCTTTCGCTTTCTGACCTGTTTTAAGATAAGCCATAGATAATCCCATCATAGTGTCGAGATAAAACCAGTTTTCAGTTGTTTCATCGTTCTTTGCGAAGAGATCTATTGCTATGGAAAAAGATTCTACTGCTTCTTCAGGATCACCTCCAAACATTTCAGGAGTGTATAACTTGGAACCGCTATACAACTTTTGAACTAAAGCCGATTCAGGTTGTAGGTTTAAGGCCTCAGTAATGAGTGAATTGCTTTTCATTCCAAGGAACATTCCCCTCATTGGGCTGTAAGCCATCACCAACCCATAAGTAGATGATAAGACGGCTTTGGGTTCTCCCCAATTCGGGTTTTCTTCAATAAGTTTCTCAAGAAGCTCAATAGTCTCATCCTTATACTTCTTGAAAGTTTCTTCATCTTTTGAGGCCATCGTGTTGTTTAATAGCCCGTATAGTGCTAATGCTTTTTCAAAACTTTCCTCCCCATGCTCTTTCGCGGCAAGCTTTGTGCTTTTTTCCCACATCATTTTACTGGTTGTAAGGTAAGCAGCATATTGTGTCTGTTTCAGTGACTGTTGTGCACTGACACCGATTGTCAGTAGAAGTGCAAGTAATTTCAATAATATGTTCATTATTTAATTTGTTTTGGTTTTAAAATTCATTTTGGATCTGTTGACCATCTATCCATATGGATTCGAGATTTTTGATGGCGTCAATATTCTTAATTGGATCCCCAGCGACTAGAATAAAATGAGCTGGCATACCTGCTTTAATAAATCCTAAATCTTCTCGGTTGAAATGAATGACAGGATTACTTGTAGCTGTTTTTAATGCTTCAGTAGGAGAGAGTCCTGATCTCACAAGTAATTGCAACTCTCTGTGGATACTACTTCCATAGTTTATTCCAAAATTAGGAGGATCTGTTCCAGCTAAAATTGGAATAGCTGCACGATGCAAAAGCTGCACATTTTTGCAGATGTCATCCAGCTCTAACATCTCATTTTCAATGTTATTTTCAGCATAAAATTTCTTGCTTTGCTCACGGACTGTTAAGGTTGGCACAATGAATAGCTTTTGCTTTTTAGCTCTTCAACATCTTCCGGGGTAATGACTTGATCGTTCCAGACGTAGGCTAAGGCATCTACGCCAATTGAAGCTATTTCCAAGGCATTCTTTAGATTAGAAATGTGTGCTACAACTAAAAGATGGTGATCATGAGCAGACTGGACGAGCTCTTCTATTTGAGATAGGGAGAGAGTAGGACGTGACGGTTCATATATAATTTTAATGTAATCACTTCCATTTTCTTTTCGCTGATCCACAAAAGTTTCTGGACTAAGATCCTCTCCGATTACTGGTACTTCATATCCATATTGTGTTCCATGGCCACTTGCAACGGTAGGAGCGAAACCTGCGGAGTAGTATTTTGCATATTTTGGCGACAACTTCATCTCTCGAAGCGTACTAATAAATTGCTCAGAAGCATGCATATCTAGCAAGGCAAAAACACCGTCTTGAAGCGCCAACCTAAGCTGAGATTTTGACCATGCATGTACATGAGCGTTGATAAGGCCTGGTAGGAGGGTTTTTCCTGTGCCATCTATCCATTCAACACAATCCACTACTTCAATTCTTTCGACACTTATTTGGCTAAAGCGTCCATTTATTATCTCGATGTCAGCTTTTTCTCTTACTTCCTCAACATCAAAAAGCTGAACATTCTGGATAATTCTATGCTCTTGACAGTATCCACTGAAACAGATAAATAATAAAATCAAGTAACGACATTTTTTCATTTTAAACTAGTTTATTTTATAAACTTGATAACCAAAAAAATTACTCTATATATCCTTTAAGAGAGTCAACATATTCTTCGAAAGCTTTGATACCTACTTTAGTGATGCTGCATGTTGTCACTGGTTTCTTTCCCTTAAATGATTTAATCACACTGATATAACCTGCATTTGAAAGTTTGTCCAATTGCACACTTAAATTCCCTGCCGTTGCACCTGTTTTTTCTTTTATAAAAACAAACTCTGCGGAATCGACTCCTATCAGTAATGACATAATTGCTAATCTTAGCTGCGAGTGTAATAATGGATCTAAGTCTTTAAACATTATTTTTTTCTATGCTTTTAAGCATGTATCCAGGAATCAAATAACCGAAAATAGCTACGATACCCGCAATTAACTGTTGATCAGATATAGGCGATAAAAGTCCCATACAAGCTCCAATCCAAAGTATTACTCCACCATAAACTATCGGTTTGTATTTTATCAAAACACCACTTAAGAATGTCCCTAAACCGCTAAATAGCAGAATGATTGGATTATGATTAAAGTTAAGTTTTGACATAAAAACAAGACAAATGATTATCATTGCTAAAATACTCACCCAAATACTGGCATAAACTTTATCAAGATGGGAACGGACGCCGGTATTATTCACTCTTCCGAATGCATACCACATGGAAGCAAATACTGCCGGAAGAGTGATTAGCCAAACGATAAATGGCGCATCATAAAGTTCAAACTTATCTAAAATGTAGTGACCAAAATTGGCAATAGATATAACCCATCCCCAAAGAAGAAAATGAAAACTACTTCCTTGTGCAAAATTTCTTTTAGCCTGGCTAATCACATCTGAAATAAGCTTCAGACGCTCTTCATTTGTTAACTCTTTTTCCATAATAGTTTATTTGCAATTATACCTACGATATAATCATAAAATAGTTTATAATATAAACT
>JBCDKO010000024.1:0-33652 GCA_038746525.1 Bacteroidota bacterium | reverse complement strand
CAAAGCCAGATGAGGGCCCAAAGCAGCTAAATGTGCGATGGCTCCTAAAATGGCGATCATCTATTTTCATATGATGACTAAAAAAGAAGCGTTTAATCCCGAAATATTTCGGCTAAACCAAACCAAATTAAAAGAAAAACGAATTAAAAGCCTTGAACAACAACTGGCTGCCCTAAAGAAGGCTGCTTAAGGTGGGTATAAGGTGGGCTAAAGTACACAAGCGACCAAAAGGTCGCTTTTGCTTCTTGTAATAATTCTAATCACGTTTTTTTGCTTGTCTTCCTCTCTTTCCCCTGAACAGAAAGGAGAATAGGTAGGAATGCGTTTATCGCTTGATGACCTTTGTTCTTAGAGATTTTTCTACGTCTGCATCAATTAATTCTAAAATGTAGGTGCCTGCGTTTAGCCCAGATAGATCTAGGCTATGATCAACCAGATTTGTTGACTTAATCAATCTTCCACTAATATTAAAGATATTCGCTTCGGTGATGTTCAACATACGATGCATGATTGTGATACTTGAGGTTGCAGGAACAGGATGAATGGAAAGACCAGCTAGATCATTTATAATACTCTGCACAGGATTTACTGTAACCTTAAAGGATTCACTAACCGTACCACCATCATCGCTTTCGCTTGCGGTTACTGAAATAGTAGATGTTCCTTCAACAATGCCTTTTACGGTCAATAAAGTACCACTCACTGAGGCAGTCGCTATCGATTCGTCACTACTCGAAGTAGTTAGTATTGGTGCATCAGCATTTGCATCAGAAAAAGTAGTTGCCACATCAATAGTTACAGATGCTCCTTTGTCTACCACCTGGTCTGGGATCTGATTCGCTACCGTTCTTGCATTCATAGCGGCACCAATACCATCAGCTCTGAACGCAAGATTTTGAATACGATCATCAGTGGAAGGCCCCGTATCTTCTTCATTGAAAGGGGAGGCTTCCGTGAAGTTGTCTAACAAGTATTCCGCCAATGCATCTTGCTCTGTTCCGTCAAAAGCAAACGTTGCGCCACCAGTAGTGGCTTGATCATCTCCATTTCCGTCCAAATCATAAAGGTCTAACCTGTTGGCCGCATCCCCTGTGGGGAATGGATATCCATCTCCACCACCGGCAATGAAGCCTAACGTAACTACCCTAAATGGCTGATTGGGACTCCCAACGAGTTCACCATTAGAAATTATTTGCTGCATGGTCTCACCTGCATCATCAACGATCACGGCATTTTGGATTCTTTCTCCTACTGTGAGGGTATCATTAAAACTGAACTTCACACCGGCTATTTGTAAAAATCTTCCATCTACCAATGGAGATTGGCTAATTCCGTGTTCCAGTACTTCTTTTAACTCAGTCTTGGTCAACGTTAGCAATGTTAAGCCGTCATTAAATGCAAGCGAGGTAGCTATATCATTCTGACTGATACCGCCTTCGGGCTTTACAATATTTCCTTCAGAATCAACCAACTCTTCGTTGGGTAATCTCACTGCTTCAGAACTACCTGTTTGAACGATTGTCTGACCGATGCTTGCTCTAATACCTCCTCCATTTTTGATAGATATGACTACGGTACTGTCGGTTGCTTTTGCAGTCACCAAATTAGCATCAGATGTTAAATTACCAAGGTTTGTTTCCTGAGTTCTAACACCATCAGGATCAGTGCCTGTGCCCGTACCGGATCTGTTACCATTTAAGAACACACTAGCCACCCCGAAGATATCAGACTCTTTGCCTATGATGGTGGATTCTATGAGACTAGCTAATGCTTGAATTTCAGGATCTACCAAATTCTCAGCATCCAAATCAGCAACACCGACTGAATCCGTCGCATAGGCTCCGGACACAAGGGCATCGTAACTTGAAGGAATAATTTTTCCATCATTATCGAAATCAATGACCAACCTTCCGACATATTTATATTGTGCATCTGTGTTAACGACTGCCACTGAATCACCATTCGCATCTTCAAAGAAAGTGGGATACATGCCTTGATTCGAATCACCCGATCTTGGTCTGTCATTATTGTCAAATAATCGGGTACTGGAACCCCCTGCTACAATAATATCTACCTCTTTCAGCCGCTCTGCTAATCCAAATTCGATTTCTATTTGCTGCATATGTGCAAGTAGAATCACTTTGTTAATATTAAGATTGTCCTCTAACAACTCATCCACTTCCTGTTGGATAACAAGCGCCAAAGAATCCAATTCTTCATCTGATGGGTTTGTCGCAAACGTAGAAGGAAGTATTCCTACGTCACCGGTAGATGAAATGCTAGCTAATATTGGAGTTGTTGCTCCTATTACTGCAATGTTTTCACCATTTACATCAATAATTGTAGATGAAGTTACTCTTCCCTCTAGCGGGCTCAATCCTCCTTCTATTTCCAGAGGGCCCAGGTTTGCATCCGGACCGAAATGCAAATTAGTAGAAAGGTATGGGAAGTTGGTTCCTGTAAACTCGAGACCGGCTAAGTCTGTATCATCGAATGCAGCACTATCAAATGACGCAATTGCTTCACCGTTTTCTTTTCCACTTATTAGTTTGGCTAATTCACCGGTTCCAAAATCAAACTCATGGTTTCCTAATGCGATCGCCTGAAATCCGAGCTCATTTTGGATTTGTATGTCTGCAACTCCTCCTGTTCCAAAAATGTCAACAGACGCATCTCTGAATAATCCGGGGAGGAAGGCATCCCCTGAAGAAAGCTTGATGGTATTATCTGGTAAGTTATCATCACCTAAGTCTTGTGCTTCCAGAGCGTTGATCACAGCGGACAATCTCGGAGCATCCTGAATCGCCGGACCGGCAGCTTCCTGATCAGTTACATGGAGTAATTCTAATGTAAAGACATTAGGAGCAGGTAATGTTTCACCTACCTGGTAAGTAGTAACTGTACTGCTCACCTCATTCGATACAATGAGTAATGCAACGTTATTTGGACTTTCGCTTGCCGGTACAAATACCAAACCCTCCGGACCCAAATCACCGTGCCCTTCTTCCACCACTTCTAAAGAGAAATCTCGGTTATTAATATATTCTACAAACACTGGTTGAGTTGGTTCGGTAATATCGTAGACCATGATACCTCCGATTCTTTCCAGTCCAATGAACGCAAATAGCGTCTCGCCTACTTGACCTACCGTGATAGCCTCCGGCTCTGGTCCTTGGCTATTGCTTCTATTCTTAAATGTATTGTTTGTATTAGAGGCGTTAAAGTTCTCAGGGAATAATGATGCCGTTATTTGTTCGAAATCGTCCTCACTGTCAAACACTTTTTGGCCAGCTTCATCCCAAATCGTAAATGATCTGGATCCATAAGCATAAATTTCTTTATACTCTCCACTATCTGTTGTGTCAGCGTCAACAGCACTTACCGTCAATCCATTGGCCAATGTTTCAATTAATTCAACATCCGCAAATGAATGAGGGTCTAAATCGATCTTGCCAATTTCGGTTGCTTCACTAAATCCGACGTAATCTCTGGCATCTCCCTCATTTGCAGTAAGTAAATAAATCACATTATTGACTTCCACACTAGCAATTGCGTCGGGTTGATACATTCCCAAAATAGGAAGCCTGTTATCGATCAAGATTGGCGTATCGTTATCACTATTTGGGTCAAGCCCATTTCCGGGTAAGCCATGATCTTTAAATCCAAGACCAACGATCTCCTCTACGGCATCGGTCGCTAAGTCCACTACCGCAAGGGCATTGTTTTCTTGCAAGGTTACATAAGCTTTGCCTCCTAGAACTGTTATAAACTCAGGCTCTAAGTCTTGAGCTACAGTGGCTCCTGGACCAAAGATTCTCACTCCCTCCTCTCTCAATACTTCCTCTTGTCCATTAAATGCAGTGAAATCTGCTGTCGCTACAGCAGCGACAATATCAACGTTGGTCAAATTAATAATAGATACTGAACCTTCCGGATCAACTGTATAATCATTATTGGGGGCCCCTTCGTTTGCTACAACAATCGTTGTATCATTCGCAAAAGTGACCATGTTTGGAAGTGCTCCTACGGTGTAGGTTGTCCCTATCGGTGTTCCTGATCCGATAAAGCCTGCCGTTTCATACACATTAACTGTTCCATTTAATTGTTCGTTGTTATTAGCCATTGCAATTGCGACTTTCCCGGCACCAACTGCTACGCTTTTTACTTCGCCTGCAACACCAATGGTATCCAATCTCATTGGATTCATGGGATCGGAGTAATCAAGTACTTCCACTGCGTTGATTTCTGCGTTTGTTACAAACAAAAGATCAGTAGAAGGATCGAAGGCAGAAATCCCAGCTGCTCCTCCTTCAACCTTCCCTAATTGGATGCTGCTGATTTGTTTTAAAACACCTTTTGAAAGCGGGCTGGCAATGATATTGAAGGTTGAGGAGACCGTATCTCCTAAACTTTCGGCAAATACTTCGGCAGAGATGAAAGCTGCTTCATCTAAAGATCCTCTCAATATTCCACCTTCATTGATCGTAATTGATTCTGGAAGTTCATTTCCTAATCTATCGGTAGCGAAGAAGGTAAGCGGAGTATCCTCATCTTCAAAGAAGGTGTTTAAATCCATTGAGAATGTACCACCAACTGTAGTCTTTATATCTGGAATATCAGCGATTGCAGCCGGAGGAAGGTTTCCTTCAGATTGAGCAAAATGAATGACCAGTCTAGGCGCAACTTCAGGACCATCATCATTCGCAGAACTGAAATCTCTTTCTCCACCATCTCCCGTAATTCGGAAACCAAGCGCATTACCCGTTTCCCAGTCTTCTCTATTAACAATTTGTTGAATCAACGAGGACACATCAGCTGATGCAACCCTGGCACGCTCAGAAACTTGCTCTTCTGTAACAGTATCTATTGCCCAAAAAACGGTATCATCCAGAATTGATCTGCTTGAAATATTGAATAACTCATTTTCAAATTTCGCTGCATTTACTGTATCTTCTATTTGAATGTATGCATCAACTATAGTGTTGTCACCTCTTCCGTCGGTGTCAAGGGTAAATTCAATGAATGCGCTTTCAATCGGCGTTAATCTTTCGATATCAATGTTTCCAAATCTTAACCCTATGATTTGGTTTGATCCATTAAATCCATCGTCAACCACCTCAATATCAGAACTTCCTACATCAACAAATCCTATTTCAAATCCATCAACTACACCTACAGCACCTCCATCCAAAGTGGTGACTTCCTCAGCATCATCATTCCCTTGAGCCACGCTCTCCAACTCCCCGGTTTCGATAAAGTCTACAATCAATCTGGGAGCTACTTCGGGGCCATCATCATCTGCTGAACTGAAGTCTCTTTCACCCCCTTCGCCGGTAATGATAAACGTGATAGGACTTCCTTCTACCCATCCTTCTTTATGAACCAGCATCTGCACTAAACCTGAAACATCCGGAGAGTTGATTGCCGCTCTGTCAGCTACTTGAACAGAATCAATTTCTGAGATATCCCAAACAATACTATCTTCGAAAACCTGTCGTGATGAGATATTAAATAATTCATCAGAGAATGTCGCAGAATTTACATCGTCTTGCACTTTGATATAAGCTCTTACCGTATCTGCTCCGGATCCGCTTCCATCTGTATCAGAAGTAAGTTCCAAGTAAGCATTATTAATTCGTGCTCCCTGCGGAACATTGAGCGTAGCAAATCGAACTCCTACTACTTGGTTTGATCCGTTGAATCCATCGTCTACGACCTCCAGGTCAGAACTTCCTAGATCTACAAAACCAACTTCGGCCGAATCTCTGGCACCATCCGGTGTGGTAATTTCTTCTGCATCGTCTGTTGAAGCTATCACTGATGTGACTAATCCATTAGCAGGCAAAATATTCACGACAAGTTCAGCAGCGCCCATATCATCATCGAATGAACTAAAATCTCTTTCACCTCTATCTCCGGTAATTCTGAATGAAAGGGCATTGCCTTCTGCCCAATCGGGCTTATCAGTTATTTTCTGCACCAATGAGGTTACCGGAGAAGAGTTGATTTGTTCTCTTGCATTAGCCTGCTCTTGAGTTATTTCATAAATATCCCAAATTACGGTATCCTTCAATACCTCTCTTGATGAAATACTGAATAAATCATCGGTGAAAGTTCCTGGATTAATAGCATCCTCTATTTGTATGTATGTTCTAACGGTATCAGCACCTGACCCGGGAGCATCGGTGTCACAGGTGAATCTGAGGAATGCCTCAAGGATAATGGCACCTCTGGGAATGTCAATATTGGCAAATCGTAATCCAATGATTTGATTTGAACCATTGAATCCGTCATCAACCAATTCAATGTCTGAACTTTCAAGATCTACAAAACCAATGTCAAATCCATCTACAACACCCACAGCCCCACCATCTAAGGTAGTCACCTCTTCTGCATCATCTGTACTGCTTTGAATGCTAAATGCTAGTTCCTCCTGACCACCTTCTGGTAGTAGTATGAAGTTAGTCAGGTTGATAGTTGCGACTATTGGATCGTGATCGCTACCCAACTCATCCGAATCACCAAATTCCGAATTTAGGTGAACAATCTGTACATCTGAATTGATCAATAGGTTATCACTAACCAAGATATGATCTAAGGATTGAGAGTTGCCCTGGAAAATAAAGGTATATCGCTCATCTTCCGGGATTTTAAGCGTTAAGTTGTTTAATCCCGCTCTTTCTTCGAGATCTTTTACCGGCGAGACAAAATTAAATTCGTTAAAGTCTCCCAATACCACGATTGGAGCCCCTTCTGTATCACTCAAGTATCCTCTTACATACTCTTGAACTGCACCGGATTGTAGCCGTCGTTCATCCAGGCTACCGTTTACCGCTACATCCTCTTGTCTTCCCACGAATGGTTGTAGTTGCCCGTAAATAGGCGCACTGCCACCTTTGGAAGAGAAGTGATTATTAACCATCGTTACAATGGTGTCATTGAAGCTAAATGCGGCTACTAAAGGAAGCCTTCCTCCTTCAAATGCATCTCCATCTTCTTGAGAAGAAATAGTTCTTACTGCTACTGTATCGTTAGGAATGGTGACTGTATCAACCCGAGCAGTATTGTATAGGAATGCTGTTCTAATGTTTCCGTTTGGCTGACCACCACTGGTTCTTTGTCCGAGCAAGAACGTATTATCTAGATAACCGTATGTAGGACCACCTGCACCGGCGATGGAGTCGACCAATATTTGTAACGTAATATCTGCTGAGATGCTGTCTGCGGCACTGGATGGCTCTCCGCCATTGTTATCCTGAATTTCCTGTAGGCCGATGATATCAGGTGAGTTAAGATTATTTATGATGTGTTGCGCAATCGTTGCGAATCTCCCATTTCCTATATCATCATCAGAATCATTAACATTTGTCTCTACATTAGGGTCTAGATTTAATACATTGTATGTGGCAATTAATAACTTATCCTCATCTCCGGCAAGTGTAGTTGCAACGGCAGGTAGTGTAGGTTCTTCGATTAGCGTGAAATCCTCGGTGGGAGTAAGTTGATACTGACCTACATCGTAGGTTATAATACCTGTAATATCAGAAAATTTGGCTCCGGGTGCAATTCCCTCTACCGCGCCTGTTGGTCTAACTGAGGTGTTTTCTCCAAGAAGATCGCCTGAGCCTAGGGCAATCTCAATTTTCTCAGGATTAAAATCATTTTGACTCAAAGTGATGGTTTTTCTAGGTGAAATATTGGTTGCATCCATGCCTTCATCAGCAACAACGAAAACATCAAAGAAACCTACAGTAGTCACAGACATTGGATTTTGAATAGTCACCAACATATTTTCCATGGATTCCCAAAAATCGGCGCCATCTACAGTTGGATCAAACGTATCCGGATCGCTGTCAATAA
Source organism: Bacteroidota bacterium (assembly GCA_038746525.1). Lineage (GTDB taxonomy): Bacteria > Bacteroidota > Bacteroidia > Cytophagales > Cyclobacteriaceae > Ekhidna. Next base: position 25,792 of record JBCDKO010000024.1, on the reverse strand, counting down.
ATTGTGTAGGCGCTATTCGACCACCGCGACCGATGAGGGTTGCGTCAGGCACATTATTACCCGAAGAATTTACGGTGATAAGCAGGTTGCCACTGATCTGTGTTCTTGTTTTTTCGTTAGCAGCGCCCTCACCTTCTTCCACGAGGCCTATAATCGTCACTTCGTCACCTACCGTTACCGCAACATCACCAGAAGCAGAAACAAATAACGCTTCTGAGGTATTAGGAATCCTATCCGGAGTAGCGCTTTGGATGTAAAAATCATCACCATCAACAGCGGTGACAATACCTGTTACGTTTACTTCTGTGCCTTCCAGTAGAGAAATTTGAGATTCACCTTGTATTTCAGCAATTGTTTTTATCTCCTGATCATTATCGGCCAGAAATAATGTGATCGAACTTGGAGGACCCGCGATTGCACTGTCACCACCCGATACATTTTGCAGTTCAAAGACAAAACGTTCAGTTCCCTCGTTCAACGCATCATCTGTAATAGCGACAGAAACGGTCTGGAAACCTGTAGAACCCAGTGGAAAAGTAATTGATTGGGTAATATAGTTCCCAATATCATTGGTATCGCCGGACACTAAAACAACATCTGCCATAGTCGCTGTGGTTAAGGATTCGTTTATAATATCAATTTGAAGATCAATAATCGATTCTGCTCCTTCTCTGGTAGTAGATGTAAACGATGAAAAAACTAATGCGGTAGATGATATTGATTCTGCAGTGATGCTTACTCCTTCAACAGACCAGGTAGCACAGTTACTATCTTCATTTAAAAATCTTATGAACAAATAAGTTTTACCCGATAAACCATTTAATCCAGATGAAGTAAACAGTGGTGTGTTTTCAGGGATTGTTCCCAAAGAAACTAATGTGGCAGAGGATGGATCTGCATTTATGATGGGATCATAATCTTGTGAATAGTATACTTCCAGATCATTCCCACTGAAGTTATCGTCCGTTTCTATGGTGAGTACTACTCCAACAAGATTTGTCAGGTCAAATTCCGGAGATATCAGATAATCATCTGCTGTGCATTGATCACCCGTTTGACTAAAAGGATTAAGATTTACTGATCGCCTATTGGCACTGTATAACCAGATAAATTCTCCAGCTCCGTTGAATTGCGACCATCCATTATCAAATGGATCGGTAGCAAAGCGATCGTCGAAAATTATATCAATAGGTGGTCTTGTTTCCGAAACATTAGCATTGCTTGTGCCAGGAGTAGGCTCTTGTACCACAAACATTTCGGATCCGTCAGGATTTCTACCAATCGACTGCGTGTCTTTCATGCCATTTTCGTCTTCATCATACTGTGTAGATTCCCCAAATGCAGTTAATAAACCGGTATCAGTAAGATCACCGGTACTATAAACAATAGCGTCAATGACATTTGAAGTAGGAATTGCGGTATTCTCTGGAAAATCGGTTGTATCACCTGTGATCAAGGCAACTGCGTCAGCACCATTTTGAATATTATTATCAGCTTCGCTAAAGGTCATATCTACATTAGGAACAGTAGAAGTACCTAGCACGAAGAACCCATTTTCATCCAATGATTGACCGTCTAAATCAACCACTAAATATGAAAGATCATCGTTTCCGTCAAAAAAAACCAAAACTAACCCATCTAAGGATGCATTAGCGGGTCCATACAATTCAATGAATTCACCAGTATCAATACTTGTCTGGTCTACGTCTAACTCATTGATCGTTATTTGAGCCTGAAGTATGCCGACACCTGAATAGAAAAAGGAGCAGAGAAAAAAGAGCAAACTCTTGATACTACTACGCCTTTGATTAATGGTTGGTAAAAGTGTTGTCATAGATTTTAAAGTTAACGTCTCTTCAACGAATTGACTAAAGTAAGTACCATTTCTCTTTTATTTTCATGGAGATAGAAGACTTTCTGTCAAAAAACTGACAAGCAGCTAAGCAAGCCATGGCATGGTTGAGGGCGTTGTCCACAGCACGGTGCCCTGGTATGCGAGAGATCAAAAGATGTATTTGAGGAAATCAATGACCGTTTCAATAATGACCCTTTTTTCAGTAGGAACTTATCTTTTATGGGCATGAGTTTATTTTTCATGTTCTTGCGAATCTTATCCAGCGGAACGTTGAACAACTTCTTCAATTCCATGAATCGGTTATAAGAAGCCGCATGCTGAAAATAGGATTTCCATTTTTCTAAAATTCCCTATTGATAGAACTAGTTTAAAACATTTGAATCTAAAGAAATGGTAGAAAATAACAATGGCCATCACTTCTGACAAACTCATTTTCCTTTTTGGAAAAGCGAGTTTTTTTAGGGTCTGTGTAATGAGTATCTAACTAATGCTGATATCCCTCGAAGAAATCGTCGCACTTTACGAGAATTTCTATGAGTTTGTCGATATGTTTCATGATGATTAGGTTATCAAGTTTAAAATTTATTTATGAGAAGAGGACAACTTTTTGAATAAACCTGATCACTTTCTTTGAGATTTCGACGAAAAACCACCTCTAACTACCCCAAAAAACCAACATTACCTCGAACTGACATTACATTATGTTTTTAGAATTTCTAGAAACTAAAGGCTGAATTAGTTGTCTACATCAAAAGCAGGTAGGGTAGATCGCCTGAACGATTAGAAATCGTCACTAAACAATTAAAACTAAATACTTAGTATTATCTTAAGTGTTATAGGTATTTATCAAGTTTAGCAATTTTGTATTACGAAATAGTAGATTCCTTTAGCATCTTCGTATACTCTTGCATAACATATCGAATGGACTTGTAAGAGATATGCAAAGCTTCCCTTACTTCTTCAATATTCATCCACTTGACTTTTTTGATCCCCTCTATTTTTTGTGGAGCCATCTTTTCATCGTTTTGGCAATGCATTGCGTACCAATGAGTTTTTTTTAGAATGTATTTTCGCCAGTCGATGTAGGTATGCCAAACGGCATCGATCTTTTTATCAATCTTAACTTTTACTCCTGTTTCTTCCAGAACCTCTCTCTCTGCACATTGCCTAAGAGTCTCACCCTTGTCTAGTTTGCCTTTTGGGAAATCCCAGACTTTTCTACGATAGATCAGTAGAAATTTACCCTCTTTCTCAACAATCCCTCCTGCAGCTTCCACCACCTTAAACTTATCTTTTAGGTAATTGATTAATTCGCGCTTCTTTCGTGATGAAATAAATATAGCGTGAACCCTTTTAAACTTTTTGTCGGTCATAAGCCTGAGTAGCTTATCTACTTGATCAAAGGATGCATTCATAATTAACACATCATCAACAAGTTGCCGTGGAATGATGGTCTCAAATTCTCTAACGACTAAACCATACACTCCATCCATATTTATCTTCTTTTCTGAAAGGATGTAAACGGGTATGTCGTTAATAAAAATTTTCATGCTTCAAATTATATGGTAATTAAATGAATAAATAAAAATGAAGCAAATGAATGAGGTTGTTGAATTGTGAAAATATTGTTGCTTACTTTGTACTTCTTGAGCATTAAGATTTATAACACGCAATTTGCGACCGAAATTGCCTCTGACTTATTAAATATTGGAGCAATAAAATTTAGTCCTCATGATCCTTTTACCTGGGCATCCGGATGGAAGTCTCCTATTTATTGTGATAATAGACTAAGCCTCTCTTTTCCTAAAGTCCGATCAAAGATCAAAACTGCTTTAAGCTTGGCTGTCTCTAGAGAATTTAACGAGATTGATGTGATAGCAGGCGTTGCTACAGCCGGAATTCCACAAGGTGCTCTGGTAGCGGATGAACTCGCGTTACCTTTCATCTACGTCCGGTCAAAATCGAAGGGACATGGACTCCAAAATATGATTGAAGGAAAAATTGAAAAGGAGCAAAAAGTTGTTTTAATAGAGGATCTTGTTTCTACTGGTGGAAGTTCCTTAGCTGCTGTTGATGCACTAAGACAGGCGGGAGCCGATGTGATAGGAATGGTTGCCATATTCACGTATGGCTTTGAAGTGTCTAAAAAGAATTTTGAAGCTAAAAACATAGATCTTGTTGTTTTAAGCGATTACCATTATCTGCTTGGTTATGCAAAGGATGAACAAATGTTTCCATATGAAATACTAGAGACGTTAAAAGAGTGGCGCAAAGACCCTTCGACCTGGATGCTGTGAGCCCTGATTATTTCTCAATGAGGGTTTTACATTCCATCCAAAATTCGGGTAGGGATCAAATCACCATTAAATTCATAGGCTTACATGGCTGCTACGGGAAGTTAGCTGCTCTATGTTACTTTTACAATGTCTTGAAATCCGGTTTAACTAGGGCCTGCTGAGAAAGTCACGGTGTATCAGATACCAGGCAGCAAGGTGAAGATGTATGCTTATACTTCGATCCGCAGCGAACGACGTAGCTGATGTACCTGTGACTAGTTGAAAAATCTCGAAATCGAGATTTTCAGTGCACGGAAAATGGAAGCATCTGCTCGAAGACCTTGCACCTATTGAAAAAGAAATTTACTAAACAGTATCTTTTGACCACATAAACGTGTTTTTTGAATGGAAAAAACGTTTCTCAGCAGGCCCTAAATAATCCATTTTCTTTATTTGCAGCTTTCCAGAGCTATTTACTAAGTGCCTACTTCAGTAAAAGTATTATTTTTCATTTTATCTAAATTTTGAAAAAGCTCCGTACTGTAGTCTTTTGCGTTGACTTTGTAGCCCTCGATTGGCTGCAAAATCAAAAAAAGCGTCATCATACGACAGACAAAAAAGAGGCCTGATGAAACTAAAGGAAATGCGAGGCCTCAACATTCCATACAACTATCGGTCTTTTGATTACCGTCAGTCGTCCTTTGCGATTACAAAACTCAATCAAAAATGGTAGTTTAGCAATATCCAATTTTATAGAGTCCGATTAATAGGGGGCTAGACCAGTACCTCATACAATATCTCTGCTAATAGAAAAAATTTACTAAGTGTGAGGGTATACCTCGTATATGGCCTTTATTTCTTTGCCAAGTCAGTTGGAATGGTTAGTGACCTCATGATCACCCAAATCAGCAATCGCCTAAAGTAGCGGAGTCAATGTCATTTCAAATTCGATGAGGGAGTATTCCACTTTAACCGGAAGTTTCCTTTTGAAGACCTTACTGTTAATCCCTCCATCTCTTCTTGCTGCTTTAACTGCAGATTCCTTTCTTTTTACTTTATGCATCTGAAATTTTTAAACTATCCTTTTTGACCGTTATTGTAAGCTCAAATATCTATCTATAATATTGCAACTATCAATAATATAGTATAAAATGAAAGCCATAATTCTACTAGAGGCAGGTGGTGTAAATAACCTTTTAACCACAGATATAGATAGGCCTCAAATTAATGAATCTGAAGTACTAGTTGAAGTGAAAGCAATCAGCATCAATCCTGTAGACTTTAAGGTTAGAGGAGCAGAACACGTTCTAAATATGATATATGGAGAAGAGAGACCAGCAATTCTGGGTTGGGACATTTCCGGAGTCGTTGTAGAAAAAGGGAGTGAGGTTAACAATTTTGAAGTTGGTGATCGAGTATTTGGCATGGTCAATTTCGTGGGTAAAGGTAAAGCTTATGCTGAGTATGTGGCTGCACCTTCTGATCAACTAGCGAAAATACCCGAAGAAGTGACATTTCATAGTGCAGCAGCCAGCACACTTGCCGCTTTAACTGCCTTGCAGGTATTACAAGACAAAATAAAAACTGATGACCGTGTACTTATACACGCAGGATCAGGAGGTGTAGGTCACTTTGCCATCCAGATTGCAAAATCTATGGGTACTCGTGTGATTACTACAAGTTCTACAAAAAATAAAGAACTTGTCTTGTCTTTTGGTGCGGATCAACATATCGATTATCGAAAGCAAGCCTTCGAAGAGATGCTTTCTGATGTTGATTTTGTATTTGATATGTTTAACGGCGACATACTCTTAAAATCCATTCAGGTAGCTAAAGAAGGAGGCACGGTTTTTTCTATTCCCACACCTGATTTCACAGAAGAAGTAAAAGCACTGGCCGAAGAAAAAAATGTGAATCTACAATTTCACATGGTTCAATCTAATGGTAATGATACGCAAACCATCGCCGGACTGTTGAAAAATGGAGCTATAAAACCACATATCTCCAAGGTATTCTCATTTGACGAAATGAGGAAAGCACATGAACAGCTCGAAAGTGGTCGTACAGTCGGAAAAGTGATTGTAACATTGTGAAATAGAATGAAAATTGGATGAATGAAATCATACTAGAAAATAAACTGCTGCCAGAATAGCACATTCTAATAGGTTGAATGGCTCTTGGGATTGTGATTCATTTATAAAATAATACATCTAAGCTAACAGCTGTTTTCAGTGAAGATAGTTGTTAACTAAACTACATGTTCGGAAAAGATTAATCCATTCATTATTCGATTTATATCAAACTTGACCAAAACTCGGGAAATAATCACCCAGCAAGACAAATTACCATACTAATGGTGAAGGTCTTTTTCGTTCCCGGCATTGAAAATCCCCGGTTTGATTTACCTCATTGGGGTAAAAATGTAGAAGGGACTATTGATCTTCAAGAAATATCTCGATTAATGCGCTAAGGTCCTCAGCGCGATAGCGCTCCAGAGATTTAATCATGTAGTGCGGGATGGGATCTCCTGCCTCTTTTTTTTTGTAAATATCCGTAACTAAAACAGCTAAATCTAAAAGATCAGTCTGGGTTTCAGCTTTCTGAGCCATTTGTTCAGGTGGTTCATCGGGTTGACAATCGTTGTTATAAAAATGAACAATTTCCCGAATGTTATTTTTCGTAAATATCCGATCGTTGATTTGTTTTTGAAGCTCAATGCATTCCGAAAGAAATCCTGAAATCATCTTTCTGAAACTAATATTAGGAATCTCTGTTGATTCTAGATTTTCCTTGAGGAGAATTTCCTTATAAAATTCATAATGATCCGGGGGTCTGATTTTATAATAACTTAATGAACCTTTTATGACACGACGAGCGATGGTTCGTTTGTTTTGGTAAATGATAGGATCATAGAATTCCCCGTCAATGTTGATTGTTTGGACTTGAAAAGACTGATATTCTTTTTTCCCATCGTTTTTTCGAAGAATAACCTTATCAGGGTAATTAACTGAAACTATTCTTGCATCACCGTAAACGGTATCTTTTCTAATCGTTACAATGTAATCTTCTTGAGCAATAGTCGATATGGAAACTATGGAAAATAATATGAAAAAATTCAATTTCATAAGGTGAAGATACTATGGATATGGAAAAGTATTTTAATGTTATCAGTGGATAAAAATTTATTGATTATCAGTGGTCGCATCATCTTGCTTTTTTAAAAAAATCCATCGACAGCCAGAATAAAACAGCAAAAAGAAATTAGACCAATTAGGGATGCAATTAAATGAGAATTGCTATTTTATCTATATCTCATTGATCAACACATCCTGAGGGTGTATGAAAAATGTAACACTAATTAGGGCTTGCTGAGAGAGTCAGAGGTGTATCAGATACTAGGCAGCAAGGTGAAGATGTATGCTTATACTTCGATCCGCAGCGAACGACGTAGCTGATGTACCTGTGACTAGTTGAAAAATCTGGGAATCGAGATTTTTCAGTGCACGAAAAATGGAAGCATCTGCACGAAAACCTTGCACCTATTGAAAAAGAAATTTACTAAACAGTATGTTTTGACCACATAAACGTGTTTTTTGAATCGAAAAAACGTTTCTCAGCAGGCCCTAATTAAGTAGCTACTCGCATTGCATGCAGAATTTTACTCAATACTTTAATTCATTGTTTGCCTTTCCATGAGTATCTTAGATTAGTTATTTGTTGAGCATCTTGTTGGGTCCATCTCTGTCCGGATAGCTTCAGTCGCTGTTGAATAACGTTTCGATAGGCAGACTCAATGGGTCCGGAACCGATGGATATTCCCATGTTGTAAACGTGTCATATCTGATACGCTGTTGGTTGTTTTCAGATACTGATATAATTGGTCGTGTTTGTGAGATGGATTCATTTTTGACAAGTAGGGTCCTAAGTTCCTGAAATACTTCTTCGCATAGGTCCTCTTTCAACCACTCCATGATTTTATCGAACCAATGGTTTGCTTTACTTGCTTTTCCAAAAATATTTCTCAGCAAAGTCATGTACATACGCTTTGCAATGAAAATAATCTAATGCGGGCAAGCACTCTCTATAATGATCCTCAATAGGGTTTCACCACCATTTGGCTCCATCACCTATGAACACCGTTCGCTGGTCAGGGGAAGCTTTTCAGGCATAGATCCAGCTTTTCCAAAAAGTCCTGGCATCTCCAAAATGGGCCAAATAATGTGATTGATGAAGCTAATTCCGGTTCTTAGACACTGTTTCAAAGAGTGATGAACCTGCATAAATGTATGTTACCTTCATTTCTTTCCATCCCTCTTCTCGGGTCAACTATATACTACCATCTCCCATCACCTAACGATAATCTTCGGCTTCGAAAGGAAGGGAAAGCTGGACTTTTATGATTAGTTCATAGCTTCAATGTCTGTATTAAATCATCAGTTAGTTTCGTATCTCTCTATAACCAAATAATTCGTTCTTAAAGGCTTTATTTAAAATCTGGCGCCCTAAGGCTTTCTTTCCTTTGGTTTCATATGGAATATGTCTAGTTTGATGATCACTTAATAAGCGAACTAATATTTATACTAAAATCTTTGATTTTAGCTGATTGAAATAGAATTTTTCAGTATGTCAACTTACAGATCTTCAACTAGCCAAGATACTTCTCAACAGGAACAAAGGGCAGATCAAAAGCCTCTGCTACACCCTCATAGACAATTTCTTCGTTGATTATGTTTAGTCCGAGAGCAAGCTCTCTATTATCCTGGCATGCTTTTTTCCAACCATTTTCAGCAAGCTGTATGGCATATGGTAAAGTGGCATTGGTAAGGGCAAGTGTAGAGGTATATGGAACAGCTCCCGGCATATTAGCAACACAATAGTGAACGATATCATCAATAATAAAAGTAGGGTCTTTGTGTGTAGTTGGTTTGCACGTTTCAATACATCCACCCTGATCAACTGCAACATCAACAAGCACAGTTCCTGGCCTCATTTCTTTCAACATATCCTTTGTAATAAGATGTGGGGCTTTCTTCCCGGGAATGAGCACTGCCCCTACTATAAGATCATGCGTAGCAATAAGCTCACGAATGTTATACTCGCTACTCATAAAAGTATTCACATTTGCCGGCATAATGTCATCTAAATATCTTAATCTTTGCAGGCTCAAGTCCAGTATGGTAACATCTGCTCCCATTCCAGCAGCCATTTTAGCCGCATTTGTTCCTACCACCCCTCCACCAAGAATCATCACTTTTGCAGGTCTAACACCAGGAACCCCACCAAGCAGGATACCCCTCCCTTTCAATGGCTTTTCAAGATACTTTGCGCCTTCCTGAATGGACATCCTCCCAGCAACCTCAGACATTGGGACTAATAATGGCAAGGATCTGTCTGCTTTCTCTACTGTTTCGTAGGCAAGGCAAATAGCTCCGCTTTCCATCATCGCTTTTGTAAGAGGTTTGTGAGAAGCAAAATGAAAATAAGTGAATATAAGTTGATCACTTTTGCAAAGTTTATATTCCGGCTCAATTGGTTCTTTAACCTTTATGATCATCTCTGCGATATCATAGATCTCTTCTATTGTGGGAAGTATTTTAGCGCCTGCCGATATATAATCATCGTTCGTAAACCCACTACCTTCACCTGCCTTAGACTGGACATATACTTCATGTTTTCTTTTAGTAAGTTCAAGAGCTCCTGATGGGTCTACTGCTACTCGATTTTCATTATTTTTAATTTCTTTTGGAACGCCAATAATCATGATTTAAAACTTTAAAATAAAACAAAGATAGAAGGTGGTTTCAGAGAAATATCAAAATTTTCAAAATTCAAAATTCCGGATTATTGAAATATCCTGAAAATAGAAATTTTAAATTATAAATATTGATAAACATAGAATTATATTTTATATGAACTTTACTATATCCAATTAGGCAAAATAATTACCTTGGTTTTTTATTCAAAAATAAAGTGTAATTTATTATATTTGAATACACCACATCGATCTTTTATAAATATACTATCATGAACGAGGCAAAAAATAAAACCGGAATTTCTATCTCAAAAAAAGAGATCTTGTTGGATTACCGACTTGCTGTTGAAAGTAGAGAGATAAGCCTTATAGGGAGAAAAGAAGTTTTTATGGGTAAGGCAAAGTTTGGCATTTTTGGTGATGGCAAAGAGATACCACAAATTGCTATGGCAAAGTATTTTCAAAATGGTGACTGGAGATCAGGATATTATAGAGATCAGACGTTTATGATGGCCATTGGCCAACTGACCACCCAACAATTTTTTGCTCAACTTTATGCTCACACAAGTACAGAAGCTGATCCTGCATCTGCCGGAAGAATGATGAATAGTCATTTTGCCACCCGCTACCTTAATGAAAAAGGAGAATGGCTTACTCAAACAGACAAGAAAAATAGCAGTGCTGATATCTCCCCTACTGCTGGGCAGATGCCAAGACTTTTAGGTCTTGGGTATGCATCCAAATTATATAGAGAGAATAAAGACTTACGTGATTTTAACGATTTTTCCTTTAATGGAAGTGAAGTCGCTTTTGGAACAATAGGAAATGCTTCTACTTCAGAAGGAGTGTTTTGGGAAACGATAAATGCGGCAGGTGTATTGCAAGTTCCCATTGTGATGTCTGTTTGGGATGATGATTATGGCATCTCCGTACCTCAAAAATATCATACAATTAAAGAAAGCATTTCCGAAGCATTAGCAGGTTTCCAAAATACAAAAGAAAAAGCCGGCCTTGAATTATTTATTGTGAAGGCCTGGGACTATCCGGAGCTTTTAAATACCTACAAAAAAGCAGTTGATATTACCAGAAAAAAACATATCCCCAGCCTCATTCATGTTGTGGAGGTAACCCAACCTCAAGGTCATTCTACTTCAGGTTCCCATGAAAGATACAAATCAAAAGAAAGGTTGAATTGGGAAAAAGAGCGTGATTGTATTTTTAAAATGCGAGAATGGATTATAAATATGGGTTTTGCATCTTCCAATGAGCTTAATGAGCTTGAAAAAGAAGTAAAATCAGCAGCAAAAAAAGCTAGAGATATCGCGTGGAAAGAGTTTTCCAGCGAAATTAAAAATAATCTCAATGAAATATTGGATCTGATTGACAAAGCAGGAGTTACCTCTTCAGAAAAAGAGAAGATTTCTTCTTTGACAAATGAGATTAGAAAGGAGTTGAACCCTGAAAAATCACATATTATACAGGTAGCAAAAAAAGCTTTGCGAATCTTTAGAAACGAAAGTTCTTCTGAAATAACGGCTATAAAGTCTTGGCTCAGAGATAAAGAAAACAAGTATGCTTATCAATTTAACTCTAAACTTTATAGTGATTCATCAGAATCAGCACTGAATGTAGATACTATTCTTCCAGAGTATTCCGACAATAGTAAGCTAGTAGATGGAAGAGAAGTACTCAATGCCTGCTTTGATAAGATTTTGGAAAAAGATCCTCGAGTATTTGCTTTGGGTGAGGATGTGGGAAAGATTGGAGATGTAAATCAAGGATTTGCAGGACTTCAAGAAAAGTATGGAGAACTACGAGTTACCGATACCGGTATTAGGGAAACAACAATCATAGGGCAAGGAATTGGTGCAGCAATTAGAGGACTAAGACCAATTGCTGAAATACAATACCTAGATTATCTTCTATATGCCCTTCAAACCTTATCTGATGATTTAGCTACCCTTTTGTATAGAACTTTTGGAGGACAAAAAGCGCCACTAATTATTAGAACAAGAGGGCATAGGTTAGAGGGTATATGGCATTCGGGGTCGCCAATGGGAATGATCTTAAATTCTCTAAAAGGAATTTATGTGTTAACTCCACGTAATATGACTCAAGCGGCTGGTTTTTACAACACACTTCTTCAATCGGATGATCCGGCACTCGTTATTGAATCACTTAATGGATATCGTTTAAAAGAGCGAATTCCTGATAATTTGACATACTTTAGATTAGCGCTTGGGGAACCGGAAATATTAAAAGAAGGAAGTGATGTTACAGTAGTTACATATGGCTCCACATGCAGGATAGTAAGAGATGCGGCTAATCAACTTTCAGAAGTAGGAATAGAGGTAGAAGTGATTGATGTACAATCTCTAATTCCCTTTGACCTCTTTGGAATTATTAGTAAGTCATTGCAGAAAACCGGCCGACTTGTGATAGTAGACGAAGATGTTGAGGGAGGCGCTTCTGCGTTTATACTTCAACAAATTTTAGAACGACATGACGGATACTTTAAGTTAGATTCTAAGCCATTAACTATTACAAGTAAAGATCACCGACCAGCCTACGGTAGTGATGGTGATTACTTCTCAAAGCCTAATGTTGAAAATATTTTTGATGATGTTTATCGCTTAATTTCAGAGGTACATCCAGAAAGATTTTCTGCAATATATTAGGCTGCCTCTAAAAACCCACTTTCAATTTTTGAGACGATCTTTTTTCCTGATACTTCGTTATCAAAATACCTATTTAACGCCTCTAAACTCCGTTTTTGACGTCTTGTCTCAGAAAAAAACGCTACCTCAAATTCTTGAACTGAGTTTTTAGAGGTGCCCATTAGTTCGAGATTCGGGTTATTTCATTTAACAGAAAGGTCGGAGTTACAACCTCATTGCTCTTGTTTCCTAATCTATCGTATACGAAAAAACGTAACCTAAAAGGATTGCTCTCTAGGGGTATTCGTAAAACAGCAGATATTATGTTGTAAGTGATAGTTCCGCTTTCTCCTTCTTGATCAAACAATGGGATTCGTGCATTGAAATTTCCAACATCACAGCTTTCGCTACCAACAATCTCTCTAAATGGTATTTCTTCAGGCTCTCCATTGACTATTCTTTCAAAGAATATAATAAAATTATTGTATTCTTCTATGTATAAAGCCGGTACTTCTGAATCAATATCTTGGATTAGAATATTTTCATAAAAAGGATCATCTAATTCATAGACAGCTACATCAAGGGTATCAAACAGGTTAAGGGTTTGATTGATTATATTAGGACATTCAAAGGCAATATCATTAGCATCGTTAGTAAAAACCTCTGTTTGTAAAAATGCTGGATATGAGGTAGCACCCGGTTGAACAATAATCGTATTACCGTCTTGTCTAATAGGTATTACATTATCAAAAACAATGGGAGCGAGAAAAATTGGAGGACTTGCACTATCTATGTTTGCTGCAGTAAGGACTTTCTGCTCTGAATCAACAAATAAATTGTATTCAGCCCCAAAATCATTGGCTAATACTCCAAAATTCGCCTCACCATCTTCGAAGGAAAAAGTAAGGATTAAAGAATCTGTAGTTGGGGAATCTGCAAATTCCAAGGACTCAAATTCGATCTTAGGAGTGTCTGAAAATTCCGGCTCATCAAAACACGACGTAAGAGTTAGAATAACTATTACTAATGATAATTTAGTAGTTTGAATCATATAATATTCAGTAAAAATAACTTATTCTTCCATTGCTAATAAAAAATGGACTTTATTCTAGATTTTAAAACAAGGATTTTTTTAACAAACGAAAAAAACTTCGTAGATAGTTCGCTTGCATTATTTGATTTTCAATATCATAACAATTCAACTTACCGTCAATATTGTAATCTTTTAAAAAGAACACCAAAAACAGTAAAAAGTATTGAGTCTATCCCCTTTCTACCTATTGAGTTTTTCAAAAATCATGCAATAAAATCTACTAATAGCACAACAACTAAAATATTTCAAAGCAGTGGAACAACAGGTACCGTTAGGAGTAAACACCATATTGTAGATCTAAAATTCTATCATCAGGTAGCTCAAAGAATCTTTGAGAAAACGTTCGGGTCCCTAGCATCCTATCGTATTATTGCCTTATTGCCTTCTTATTTAGAACAAGGTAACTCATCCTTAATCAATATGGTTGATTGTTTTTTCCAGTATTCAAAACCGGGTTCGGGATATTTTCTTAGTGGGAATATTCAAAATGAGCTTACAATAGGCCCAAAAACGATCCTTTTTGGTGTTTCTTATGCTCTGTTAAATTTAAAAAAAATCAATCTTAAGCCAGATATTATTATTGAAACAGGAGGAATGAAAGGAAGAAAAAAGGAGATGATCAGAACCGAATTACACAATGAGCTTATGAAAAATCTCAATATCTCGGAGATCTGGTCTGAATATGGAATGACAGAACTCCAATCACAAGCCTATGGTAAGTGTGGAAGTTTTACTTTTCCTGGATGGGCCTCTGTTTTTATCAGAGAGATAAATGATCCGTTCCAGTTTTCGGAAGAAGGAAAGACCGGTGGAATCAATATTATTGACTTAGCTAATATTGAGTCTTGTGCCTTTATAGAAACTAAAGATCTTGGAAGAGTACAAAAAAAAAATTCATTCGAAGTACTTGGTCGATTTGATAACAGCGACATAAGGGGATGTAATCTACTTGTTTAAAGAAAAAGTCAAGTAGTTCTGCTTCGTCATTTTAAATATTAATCGATAAGTGGATCTGTTAAAATCGTTTATCTTCCATAAAAAACTTTAAAACGTAGCTTAAGAAATAGCATTTGCAAGAAATCTCAGTTTCAAATCATCTTCCATGTAATGCTTAACATTTATTTGAAATAACGAAGTTACTAGTTCAACTTCATGGTTGACTGATTATCAATTATTTAAAAATTAAAACTTATTGAGAACCCGTATTTACCTAAAAAGTAACAATATACTGTTTTACAAAAATTATTTTAAAGTTGATTACTTTAATAAAACGATATTCGAACCTGTTATTAAATTAATACTTTTATTGAAGTAGGCACTTAGAAAATATTAAAAATGAGGTTAGCATGCATGTAAGCACATTTTGATTTATAATATCTGCTGATTTATAACGTTTGCTTTTATCTAAATGATCTATTTTCTTTCTGGTTAGCAAGAACTATTTATTAAAGCCTTGTTCAATATCTTTGTTTAAACAGCTAGACGATAACGGCTTAAAGGTGTTCAGTTAAGAGACCTAATGTATTTGATAAAACTGAATCTGCTTTTAACAGTCATAACAAGAACCTTTAAGAAAATTTTTTCATCTGTTTTGTGTTCATTTTAAATTAGATAGTGGCTATTTATCAAGCGGCCGCTTTTTTTAAGACAACATTTATTGAGTCCTTTACCGTATTCATCTCACCTATTGCATCGTCATCAATCATAATATCAAATCTATCTTCAATGTCTAATACAATATCAACAATATGTGCAGAATTAATTTTCAAATCATTGACAAGATGTTTTTCCTCACTTACTTGACCAATTTGAATATCTTCAGGTAAATAAGGTTTAATGATTTCTAACAGGTCAGTTTTAATGTTCTCTTGATTCATTATTAGATCCATAGTTATGTAAATTTTCTTAAAACGATTGAACAATTCAAATCTCCAAATCCGAAATTTGCCTTAATGATTGTCTTGATTTCTGTCTCAAGGCAACTTTGTGGAATTTTACCCCTAAAAATTTCTGATAAAATTTCTGGATGAATTTCTTCAGTATTTAAACTCGGGTGAATAAAGTTGTTTTTCATTTGTAAAATACAAGCAACAAGTTCCACTGAACCAGCGCCAGCCACGCTATGGCCAATCATTGATTTCGGTGAATTGATATAAGGAAAATCTTTTCCTTTTCTTCCTAATGCTTTTACCCAGTTTTTTATTTCTATGGGATCTCCTTTAGTTGAAGTAAGATGCCCACTGATTAAATCAATATCATTAGGATCAATATTCGCCTCTTGAATTGCTGACTGTATACAGCGTACTACAGCTTCTGAACTTGGAGCCGTCATGGTTCCTGTTCCTCGTTGTCCTCCGGAGTTGATATGACCACCTAGAACCTCAGCATAGATTTTTGCTCCCCTTTTTTCTGCGCTTTTTAGTGTTTCAAGTACTAGTGCACCCGATCCTCCGGATGGCACAAATCCAGAGGATGTGGCGCTCATTGGTCGTGATCCAAAAGTTGGGTTTCCGTTAGAATCACTACATAAAACACGCATTGCGTCAAAAGCAGCCCATATGTATCTCCCATCTCCTTCAGTACTTCCACAAAGCATTCGCTCGGCTCTACCGGTTTGTAAATATTCAAATCCACTTAGCACTGCTTCTGAGCCCGTAATACATGCGGAAGAGTTCGATTGTATTCTACTGCCAAGTCCTAAGAGGTTATTTAGGTAAGCCGAAGCCCCACTATTCATACTTTCCGAGATGATTCTAGATCCAAGTTTTCGGCTTTCTCCTCTATCAATTGGGTATGCGGGATACTCTCGATTGATCCAACTGTCAAAACTTAAGTCTCCCGCTCCCAATATTAATCCGGAAGAATAATCAACTTCATTCTCATTTGGCTCAAGTCCGGCATCTTTCCAGGCTTCTAATCCAGCGAGACAGCCATAAATAATGCCTTTATTAGTTATTTTTTGTGCGAAGAGTTTTGGCAAATAGTCATGAAGATTAATCGAATCAAGGTCAGGAGCTCCTCCAATCTGACACCTTAAGTTGAGTTTTTCTAATTCATCCCATTTTTTAATGCCTGATTTTCCCTCTCTTAAAGCTTGATGGAAGTTATCCACTCCGATAGCATTAGACGCTACTACGCCTATTCCAGTAATAACGACCCGTTGTTTTTTCAAATTTTATTGGTTCGGTTTTATAATCACACCGGACAACTCTCCTTTAGCGATGATAGTTCCATCTCTCTTCTCACAGGTCACACCACATTTAAGTTTTCCAAAACGAAAATACTTTTTTTTCGATTCGATGATTAATTCATCATTGGGTAATGCAGATGAAAGAAAATCAACGTTAGCACTTGAGAATGCCGGCCTAACCTTCTCTCTTTCGAACGGATCCGTCAAAAACAATCCCATGCTTACTAAACCTATTTGGGCCATTATTTCTATCAAAATTACGCCAGGGACCACCGGATTACTCGGAAAGTGTCCTTCAAAGAAATATTCATCCCTCTTGATATGATACGTACCCTTTGCTCCATTCTCATGTAACTCTATAAGCTCATCCACAAAAAGAAAGGGCTTTTTGTAAGGGAGCAGTGATATGATATTTGAATAGTTCATACGCTAAATCAAATGTTCACCACCATCAACATGAATTAAAGTGCCATTTAACCACTTTGCCTCAGGTAATGTTAAGAGATAAATAAAATTTGCAACATCTTCAGGAGTAGTCATTCTTCCTAACGGGTTTCGAATTTTTGTTTCCGCGATTAGTTTTTCTGATCCCGGAATCAATCTTAGTGAGGGGGTATCCGTTACTCCTGCTTGTATCACATTTACTGTAATGCCCTTTGGCGCCAACTCAACAGCGAGATAATTTGAGATATTTTCAAGCACTGCTTTAGCTGAGGCAACAGCTCCATATCCCTCCCAAAATTTCTTATTCCCTTCAGAAGTAAGAGCAATTATTCTAGTGCCTTTTGAAATTAACTTTTCATCTAGAAGCTTAGAGATCCAGACGTAAAAATTAATTCCCATGGCATTAATAGTAAGCGCTAGATCTTGGGCAGAAAGTTGAGTGTTTTCGCTTATAAAAGGTTTGAGATTACCTCGGGAGACCGCATGTAGTACCAGGTCAAATTTTCCTAAGTTTTTCTGCGCAAGGTCTGAAAGACAACTTCCTATTTTTTCGTCATTGGTTGCGTCCATATTAAACGCTTGAATAAAAACCTTGAACGTAGACGATAACGTCTCTAAGGTTTCTTGAAGCTTAACTACATCTTGTCTTCTGTCTCTATGAATAATAAAGATATTGAATTGATTTGCAGCAAGTTTTTTTACACATGCTAAGCCAATTCCGCTTGATCCACCAATGATAAAGGCGTTTTTTCTCATTTAGTCAGCGAATCTAAATAAAGTCTAAAATGGCTAAAAATCTTTTCTGAAGCAACAGCGCTTGATTTTAATCGGCTCTAAATCATAATCGTTAAATGAATTTAGGATGCTTCTATTTTCTTCCAACATTGGTCCAGTAGATACGTACTTGATCCCTTTTTTTACATAGGTAGAGGTAAGGTTTTCAAAGATCAATGCATTAGCACCCATTTTTTGGTATTTAGGTCTCACCCCAATCAAAAACATGTCAACATGTTTGTTGAAGTAGAAGGCTTGAAGCACATGGATAAATCCGAAAGGAATCAAGCTTCCTTTCGCTTTCTGAAAGGCTTTCGATAAAGAAGGAAGAGATAAGGCAAACCCTACTACTTTATCCTCTTCATTTACTACGATGCAAACAAATTCTTTTCGAACAAAGCCAAAATACTGATCTACATAGTATTGAACCTGCTTTTCAGTAAGTTCCTGATATCCATATAGCTCAGCGTACGCTTCATTTAATACGTCAAATACACCAGGCGCATACTTTAAAATTTGCTTGGCATTTTTGAATTCTTTTACCTTTAAGCTAAAGCGGTTTTTGACAATTGATGCTGACCTGGTAATTCTTCGAGGCACATCCTTAGGAACTTTGCCACGGATTTCAACCCAAGTAGCCGAAGTTTCCAAGCCCCATGCTTTATAATGGTCTACATAGTAAGAATAGTTGTAAATAGTGGCTTGAGTGGCCAATTTATCAAACCCATTTACGAGTGCGCCTTCGAAGTCTAAGTCTGTAAAGCCCATCGGACCATGTATTGCCTTAGCGCCTTTTTTAATCACCCATTCTTTGGCTGTGTTCAGGAGCATACGGGAAACTTCCGTATCATCAATGAAATCAATCCAACCAAATCTTGAAAGTTGATCTTCTTTCAACTCCTTGTCAAGAACAATAGCTGCTATCCTTCCAACAATTTCTCCTTCTCTTTCAACTAACCAATACTTTGCATTACCATGGGCAAACGCAGGATTCTTATCTTTTCGAAGTGTACTTTCTTCAAATTGAATAAGAGGTGTTACATAGCAATTGTTTCCTTTATACAGCTCAAATGGAAATTTGATGAATTTTTTTAAGTCTTTTTTGTTAGTTATTTCTTTAACTGAAAATGACATTAAAGCAGGCTTTTAGTTTTATAATAATGATATGCATCTTTAAATCCCTCTTCTAAGCTAATATTGCATGGTATTTTAGAAAATAGCAAATTCGGGTTTTCGTGCAGGTGCCAGTCCATAGAAATCTCTTGAAACTTTTCTAATGTCAAGCCGGGTCTTCTTTTTATAGATCTATGCCATAAGTCTGATAACCCTAGTGAGATTTTGCTTACTAATGATGGCATTGGTAGTTTTCTTATTTTCTTACCGATTACTTGCTGGAGTGCTTCGATAAAATCTTTATGGAGATAGGTGTTTCCATCATTCGTGTGAATAATACCAACTGATTTATCAGCCTCTTCTCGAATAATTCTTGCGAGGTCTTTTGCGTGAATCATACTCATCTTTTGCTCGCTACTTGTCAAAGGATAGAATCCTCTCGCAGCTAATTTGAATAGTGGAAGAAATGCAACATCTCCGGCTCCGTAAATACCCGTCGGCCTAAGCATTAAAAATGGGAAAAAGCCTTTCTTTATGATTTCTTCAGCATCTTTTTTACTTTTTCCGTAATTAGATACCGGTTGATCAATCCCAAAAGGTCCTTGAGCAGCCATAGAGGAAACATAGATCAATTTGTTTTCTTTAGGCAGCCATTTACTTTTTTCTAAAGCCTCAACAAGATCTTGCGTTAGCTTAGTATTAACGAGAAAATATTCCCAACGATCTAGGCTTATCGTCACACCAGCATTATGAATCAGGTAAGTCAACTCGTCGTACTTCTTTCTAAAAGAAACAAATTGATCAGTTAAGTGGCTTTGATAATCGATAGCCTCAATGTTCAGAAAAGGATGCTCAGATAGTGATTCACAATCAGCGTTTTTTCTCACTAATGCGATGACATTAAAACCTGCATTCAAGAATTCTTGAGCGAGGTATGCACCTAGAAACCCATTAGCTCCCGTTATCGCTACATTCATCAAGCCACCTTGTCATGGAGTTTCAAATCAAGCTCCTTAGCTATTTTAGTAATTTTATCTATGGCAATATCAATTTGATCTTTTGTGTGGGTGGCCATTAATGAAAATCGAATCAAAGTATCTTTGGGAGAGACTGCAGGGGCGACAACTGAATTCACAAATACTCCTTCTTCAAAAAGGCGAGTAGTCATAATATATGCTTTTTCGTTGTTTCTTATATAAATTGGAATAATAGGTGTTTCCGCCATTCCTGTATCAAATCCAAGGTCTCTTAGTCGATCCAATGCATGGTTGGTGTTTTCCCAAAGCTGCAATCTTCTACTATCATCCGATTTCATAATATCAAGTGCTGCAATTGTAGAGGCCGTTGAAGCAGGAGTCATACTCGCAGAAAAGATAAGCGCTCGTGCATGATGCTTGATATATTGGATAGTAGTTTTATCTCCTGCAATATATCCTCCCAGAGAGGCAAGACTTTTGCTAAATGTACCTCCTATAAGTTCTACATCATCAGTAAGCCCAAAATAATCAGGAGTACCTCTTCCATGATCTCCAAGCACTCCAATTGCATGTGCACAATCACACATCACTGAAGCATTATATCTTTTCGCCAGATCTACAATATCTGGCAATTTGGCTATGTTTCCTTCCATGCTAAATATCCCATCCACGATTATGAATCTATGAACCGCATTGGATAGCTGACTTAATCGCTTTTCTAACGAATTCATATCGTTGTGACGAAAAACAACAGTTGATGCATCACTTAGTTTTGCACCTTCATAGATAGAAGCATGATTTAGTCTATCCAAAAGCAATGCATCTCCTTTTTCTGTTATGGTAGGGATTACTCCAAGGTTGACCTGAAAACCGGTACTAAATACGATTACTTCTTCTTTGTTCAAAAATTCGGCGAGCTTATATTCAAGCTCTTCATGCAGTTGATTTGTGCCGTTTAAAAAACGCGAACCTGAACAGCTACTACCGTATTTTCTCACCGCTACCTGTGCAGCTTCCATTACCTTAGGATGAGTGGTGAGACCTAAATAACTATTTGAGCCAAACATTAAAACCTTTTTCCCTTTAACAATTACTTCAGTCTCTTGCTTCGATTCAAAAGATCTAAAGAAGGAATAATAACCACTTTTCTTGGCTTCCTCAGCAAGCTTAAAGCCTGCAAATCGGTCTCTCAAGTAATTTGACATGTTACAAATTTAGTAGAATAGCTTTTAATTCATTATCAGGTAAAATTGTTGAAATTCTCTTCTCAGCGGATATTTTCTTTTCCTCTTAAAAGAAGTTTTATGTATCACCAGCCTAAGAAAGTATAAATTTAAGCAAAGATGAAGGCTCAGTTTTTTAAACTTTATGATGAGAACCCTGAATTCCGTAAGATTGAACAAATCGTTTCAATCTTAAAGGACGGCGGCCTCATTATTTACCCAACTGACACAGTTTACGGATTGGGCTGCGATATTTTCAATCAAAAAGCTATTGAAAGGATTAGGACTCTAAAAAATATTAAAGGGAAAGATCTGAATTTGTCTTTCATATGCTATGATTTGAGCCATATCTCCGAGTATGCAAAGCACGTAAATACCCCGACATTTAAACTTATGAAAAAGGCACTGCCTGGTCCTTATACCTTTATTTTAAAGTCTTCGTCAAAAGTTCCTAAAATTTTAAATGTCAAAAAGAAAACCGTGGGGATTCGTATTCCTGATAATAATATTCCCAGGGAAATTGTGAGAGCTCTTGGTAATCCCATTATTACCACATCCATACATGACAATAAATTACATGACCATGCTACCGATCCGGAAGTAATTTATGACGATTTCAAAGGTCTTGTGGACGCAGTCATTCATGGAGGTTACGGAAATATTCATCCAAGTACAGTTATTAACTGTACAGGTGAGTTTCCGGAGATTATTCGAGTTGGAAAAGGAGACCCAAATATTATTGAATGAAATGAGCATAAAGGTTCTAAGATGAATTTATATCAATCGCCAGATGAATCGGTCTACTGATAGGATTTATGGCGATTTCATGTGTGCAGTTGAAAATAAACTATTTGAACTAGGCATTTAGTAAATATGAAAAATGGAGGTTAGCATGTATTATGAGCATATTTCGATTTAGAAATTCTGTTGATTCGTAGTATTCACCTTATTTGAATGATTCCATTTTCTTTGTTTGCAGCTTGTCAGAGCTATTTATTGAAAGCCGACTTCAATAAACTATTATACGCATGAAACAAATTGTTATTGAGCCTCATTATTTCGGGAGCCTGGAATATTATTGCCTCATTACAAGCACTGATTCCCTTATCCTTGAGATTAACGATAGATTCCAAAAACAGACTTTCCGAAATAGATGCTATTTGAATGGATCCAATGGTATTATCACTTTAATCATACCGGTGTCTTATACACATTCATCATTAACAAAAGAAGTTACGATTGATCATACTCAAAGGTGGAAAAAAGATCATTGGGGAGCAGTTTATTCTGCTTATGGTAAAGCTCCTTTCTTTGAACACTTTGCAGACCCCATCAATGAAATATGGAATAAAAAATATAAATACCTTATCGATTTAAGTCGAGAATTTTTGGAACTCACATGTAAGTTATTGTCAGTTAATGTCAATATGACATATACCACAAAATTTATTGATAAATATGACTGCGACGATTTCAGAAATGTGATTCTTCCTAAAAAGCCTTATGCCAATAGAAAAATATATCAATCATATTCATACAGTCAGCTTTTTAGTGATACCTTTATACCTAACATGAGCGTCTTAGACTTGATCATGTGCGAAGGTCCGCAAGCATTTGAAGTCCTATCGGCATCTTTTTTGAAGAACTGAGAAGATTTACCCCCTTATGCTTTCATTTCAGAGCAAGTGAACAAATCTCAAAAGGTGAATGTTTTTATCTTGCCAATGAGGGGATTCAAATTGATAGCTCGTATTTTTATTTAGTAAGCGAAAGATAACTAATGTCAAAAGAGGCAAAATTTTCAAACCGGGTTAAAGAAGTTATATCACTTAGCAGAGAGGAAGCGCTAAGGCTTGGTCATGACTATATAGGGACTGAACATCTTTTATTAGGAATGATTAGAGAGGGGGAAGGAGTAGCTGTTAGCGTTCTAAAAAAGCTAGGCCTTTCCATGAAAGAGTTGCGATCTGCAATAGAGCAGGCCACTAAAGGAACTGCTACCAGCAATGTTAAAAATTTAGCGAATATTCCGCTAACCAGACAATCTGAGAAGGTTCTTAAGATTACTTATCTTGAAGCAAAGATTTTTAAAAGTGCTTTAATAGGTACTGAACATTTACTTCTTTCCATTCTTAGAGATGAGGACAATCTGGCTACTCAGATTTTAGAAAAATTCGAAGTAAATTATGATTTAGTTAAAGAAATGTTAGAATATCAAACTGAAAATCCTATGGGTTCTGCTGATACTGATGATCCAAATGATGATGGAGATGAACTTTATTCAAGCAGTTCTAGGAGCTCAGGAAGAGCTCAAGGGAAAGATCCAAAAGGTTCAGAAAAATCCAGAACTCCTGTGCTCGATAATTTTGGAAGAGATTTAACAAAACTCGCGGAAGACGATAAACTTGATCCAATAATAGGAAGAGAAAAAGAAATAGAGAGAGTTGCTCAGGTACTCAGTAGAAGAAAGAAAAACAATCCTATTCTTATCGGTGAACCGGGAGTTGGCAAGACGGCAATTGCAGAAGGGCTAGCGTTGAGAATTGTACAGAAAAAGGTTTCCAGAATACTGTTTGGCAAAAGAGTAGTGACACTAGATTTAGCATCTTTAGTCGCAGGAACAAAATATAGAGGACAGTTCGAGGAACGAATGAAGGCAGTAATGAACGAGATAGAAAAATCTCCTGAAGTTATTCTCTTCATTGATGAACTTCACACCATTGTAGGTGCTGGTGGTGCTTCAGGTTCATTAGATGCCTCCAATATGTTCAAGCCGGCTTTAGCAAGAGGTGAAATCCAATGTATCGGGGCTACAACGCTAGATGAATATCGTCAATACATTGAGAAAGATGGTGCTCTTGCGAGACGTTTTCAAATGGTAATGGTAGACGCTACTTCACCAGAGGAAACACAGCAAATACTTGATAATATTAAAGATAAGTATGAGAACCATCACCATGTAAACTACACTGGTGAAGCGATTAAAGCATGCGTTTTGTTATCAGATAGATATATTTCGGATCGCTTTTTACCTGACAAGGCAATTGATGTGATGGATGAAGCAGGGGCGCGGGTTCATATTAATAATATCAATGTTCCCAAGATCATCACTAAGCTGGAAGAACAAATAGAGGAGGTAAAGAAAGAAAAGAATCGGGTAGTTAAAAGTCAGAAGTATGAAGAAGCAGCTCAGTTAAGGGATAAAGAAAAGAAACTGATTGCACAACTCGATGATGAAAAGACCCGATGGGAAGAAGAAACAAAAACAAAGCGCTATGAAGTAAACGAGGATAATGTTGCGGATGTCATTGCAATGATGACTGGTATTCCAACCAAGCGAATTGCAGAAAGCGAAGGTTCCAAGCTGTTGACCATGGGTACCGAACTCCAAGGAAAAGTGATAGGGCAAGAAGAGGCAATCAGGAAGTTATCCAAAGCAATACAAAGAACAAGAGTAGGATTGAAAGACCCTCAAAAACCGATAGGTTCGTTTGTCTTCCTTGGCCCCACCGGAGTAGGCAAAACGGAAATGGCAAAGGTTTTATCTACGTTTTTGTTTGACAAGGAAGATTCGCTTATACGAATAGATATGAGTGAGTACATGGAGAAGTTTTCTGTATCCAGACTTGTTGGCGCACCTCCTGGATATGTCGGATATGAAGAAGGGGGGCAATTGACAGAGAAAGTAAGGAGAAAACCATACAGTGTGGTGCTTCTAGATGAGATAGAAAAAGCCCACCCCGATGTGTTTAATATTCTTCTTCAGGTACTTGATGACGGTGTTCTGACAGATGGTCTGGGTAGAAAAGTTGATTTTAGAAATACTTTGATCATTATGACATCGAATATCGGAGCTAGAGATTTAAAAGATTTTGGTGCAGGTATAGGTTTTGCTACAAAAGCAAAAAGGGATAACATGGATGACATAATGAAGTCTACCATCCAGAATGCGTTGAAAAAAACTTTCAGTCCAGAGTTCTTGAACAGGCTTGACGATGTAATCGTTTTTAATTCCCTAGAAAAAAAGGATATCTTCAAAATCATTGATATTACTCTAGAGAAGTTGTTTCAGAGAATTAAAGACATGGGCTATGGAATTGAGTTGACCGAAAAAGCAAAGGATTTTTTATCAGAAAAAGGATATGATCCACAATTTGGTGCAAGGCCATTGGCACGAGCTATTCAAAAACATTTAGAGGATCCGATTGCGGAAGAAATATTAAAAGGAGATATTGCTGAAGGAGATACCTTAGTTGCAGATCGGGACAACAAGAAAGAAGAAATAATACTAAAAATTAAGAAAAAGAAGTCCAACACGAAGGCTTCTGATAAGAAACAATAGGCAATGGTAAAAGGCGGCTTGATGAGGAGTCGCTTTATTTTTAATAAAAAATTTTATAATATAAAAAATTTTATTATTATATAGTATGTATAATTT
>JBCDKO010000023.1:0-33958 GCA_038746525.1 Bacteroidota bacterium | reverse complement strand
CTGAAGAACGGACATGAGCCTGTGGGAAATCTTCGTGCTGGCTCAGGTGAGGTGATGCATGAATAGTTCCTATGATGAGTTACAACATATTGCCAATCATGATACCCTCATCAGAGGCATCATGGGGGTGTTACCGAGTGACCTTAGCAGAGGTAAGGAGTACAGCTATCAAAACATCTATGACCATATCGCCTTACTGGATGAGGGGTTGCTTCAAGAGCTCAATGAGGTCATGGTAGCCATGGGGCATGAAGGTCTTCCAAAAAAAGAAAAAACCGCAGAGGGGGGAGTGGCCTTGCCTTGCAAGACCGATAGTTTTGTGGTAAAAACAGCCACTCATTTCCCACCGATTACAACCTGCTGTGGGACAGTGCACGTAAGTGCGTTGATCTGTGTGAGCAGATTTACTGATGATAGATTTTTTAACTCATTCATTATCAAATAGTTGCAATTCAAGTCAATTCAGTTAAAAATCTTCCTATAGTTGATAATTTGAAAATCAGACTGTTGGAATATTGGCTTGTACTTATTGATTACACGCTTTAATAGTCGTTATCTATCAAAAAGTTTAAGTTAATCAGTAGTGCGCTCAGAGATGAGATAATCTCCTTTTTTTTGATTTACTTGTATCATCATTTCCGCAAGGAAGCCAGCTAGAAAAAGTTGCATGCCAACAATTAGTGCCACTAAAGCCAAGAAGAATAACGGCTGTTCTATCACATCCCTTCTTGGTAAGTGATTGAATTGACGATACAGTTTCTCTGAAATGATCCAAGCGGTAATAATAAATCCAGAAAAAAAAGATATAGTACCTAAACCCCCAAAAAAATGCATAGGATTTTTTTTGAAACGAGAAACAAAAGTGACAGATAGCAAATCAAGAAAACCGGTTATGAATCTTTTCATACCATATTTGGTGTTGCCATACTTGCGAGGACGATGTTCTACAACTTTCTCACCTATTTGATTGTAGCCATTCCATTTTGCGATTAATGGTATATAGCGATGCATTTCGCCATATACATTAATGCTTTTAACTACTTCATTACGGTAGGCTTTTAAACCACAATTAAAATCATGTAGTTTTATACCAGAAACAACACTTGTCACATGATTAAAGAATTTGGAAGGTATTGTTTTGCTAATTGGATCATAACGCTTTTTCTTCCATCCGGATACAATATGAAGATTTTTATTCTTGATCTGTTTAATCAATTCAGGAATTTCATCTGGACTATCCTGCAGGTCTGCATCCATTGTTATGACCACTTCTCCTCGCGCATGATCAAACCCAGTTTGCAAAGCAGCTGACTTTCCGTAGTTTCGGTTAAATCTCAAGCCAACAACCCGCTGTTCTTTTAGTGCAAATTTAGAAATAACTGTCCAGCTCTGATCGGTGCTGCCATCATCAATCAATAAAACTTCGGTAGCAATTTTCTGATGGTCTACAACACGAAAAATCCATTTTAGGAGTTCTGGAATGGATTCTTCTTCATTATAAACAGGAATGACTACGGATAACTCTTTTGTCACTTATATATTCTCAGGGTTTGTATTTTTTGTGAAAATAGTAACAAGTAGAGATACTATAAATCCCAAAAACAAGCCACCTATGATCCCAAAAATTAAAAGTGTTGTCGGTGAAGTCATTCGCTCAATCCACGGTATTGCTTGATCTATTTGTGCTTGAGTGTTTCCCCTATTTTCCATGTCTATAGTAGCCTGTTCTACAGCCTGTTCTATATATTCTGTATTGATAAAAGAAACATAAATGAACGTAAAGAGGCTATTTATTACAGCTCCAATCAACGAGACTAGGGTACCAATTCCCAGACCTTTACCAAAACTCATAAAGCCATCACCCTCATCTTTATAAGACTTATGTGCCAAATAAACAATTGCAAAAGATATGATAAGACCAAACCATCGAATAGGTCCATTGGACTGACCTATAAAATCAAGAAGTAAAAAGAATATGATACCGATTAAACCATTAATTACGCCCCATTTTAATGTAATATTTTTAGTGCTAAGTTGTTGTGTTAATTCTTCCATATCGAGTTATTTAGGTTTTCTTCTCAAAATTATTGATACTATTGGGGTTACAAAAAATCCCATAAAGAGTTTTTTCCAAAAGGTTTTTAATGCTAATTCACTGGTTGATATCACATCCACAGCGGAATATTGTTCTGATAACTTTTCACTAGAAAATTCTTCTAAGAGAATGTCTTCCTTTGATTCAATAAATGCTTTTGCAGCCTTTCTGTATCCTTCCATTAGTTCAGGATTTAATTCAAATGTTATATAGAGCAATAAAGAAAAAACGATTGCAGCGGGTATAAATACGATAAAACCGATACTTATGCCTTGCCAGAAATGTAAACAACCATTATACTTAAAGTCTTTAAACTCTTTTCCTGCGAAAAATATGAATAAAAAAAAGATTACTATATCAAAGAAATAGTGACGAATATTGAAAAAAGGATTGCCTCCGAACTTGAGCGAAACGAAAAATAGAGTGAAGAGAAATACTCCGCAGATTATAGAATACTTAACTGTGGACTTTGCCATCAGTAAAAAAAATTATAAAAATCTCCATTCACTATGCCAAATACCTTGCCTTTCAACTTTTGATTCCAAAATGGGGAATTTATTGATTTTGATTTATTAGAAACTGAATTTAAAATCCATTCGCATTCAGGATCCAAAATTGTAAGCTTAGCAGGCATACTTCTATCAATTTTGATTGAATCGTGTCTTAGAATTTTTCTAGGCCCATTAGTAATACAAGGTAGTAACAGGTCGAAAGAAACGATATCCGCAATTTTAAGGAGTGAGGGGTAAAATGTCTGAAGTGAAATAGCCCCTGGTTCTGCTCGGTCAAACTCTAACTGCTTATTTTCCTGATCCTGCGGACGATGATTACTGCATATAGCATCTATAACTCCTGATCTTACTCCTTCAAGAAGAGCCTTTCTATCCTTATCTGTTCGCAACGGAGGTATTGATTTGAAATTACTCTCAAATTCGCCAATAGATTCATCCGTAAATAGTAGATGATGAATAGCGACATCAGCCGTCACATCCAAGCCTTTTTCTTTGGCATCATTTATTAGCTCTAGAGAGTTTGTGCACGAAATTTTAGAAAAATGCAGCTTACCTCCTGCATACTTCAAAATATCCAAATCCCTTTTTATTGTAAGCTCTTCGGAAAGGCTTGGTTCTCCCCTCATACCAAGATGGGTACTCACTAAACCTTCATGCATATCCGTATTCTTCGATAAATTCTTATCCCTGGGATTCTGAAAAATTGGAAGACCAATTTGGGAGGTGTATTGTAAAGCATTTAGCAAAAGCTTAGAATTCCAAATGGGATAATCTCCATCGGAGACCGAGCTTGCTCCTGCGTGATATAAGTCTAAAATTTCGCAAAGATTTTCTCCTTTTAAACCTTTACTCAAAGCCGATGATACATGCAAATCTACTCCACTTTGAGATCTATGCTTCACGTACTCTACATCTGTTTTGGTCTCAATAGGTGGAGTAGTATCAGCTATAATTTGCACATCAGTAAACCCTCCCATAGCAGCTACTATTGACCCAGATTGAATATCTTCTTTATATTCTCTTCCAGGATCATTAAAATGGGCATTTAGATCAAACCATCCTGGACAAACGATTTTACCTCTTAAATCAACTATTTGATCTGCAGTTTTCCCCTCAAAAGAAAAGATTATTCCTTTGTCAATAAGAATATCACATTGTTGATGATGATAGGGTGAATCAAAGTCAGAAATAAGAGCGCTTTTAAGCAATAAGCTCATCTTAAATACTTATGAAACATTGTTTCTATTAGCAAAAGAAACATAACTAAAAATAAAACATATTTCCATTTTCCTATCTTTTTCTCCTGTGGGAGATTTTGCATTGAACTCGTAGATTGAATCGTGACATGCTCAAGTTGACCAAAATTCTCCTTTAGCTCATCTAGAGTCAACCCCTGCATAATGGATTCCTCTTTAGATATATTAATTGCTATTTGCGAAGTGTCCTTTTCATGAACTAGCGTATAAAAATCCGGCTCTAAATAGGGTACTTTATAAACAATACCAGCCTCGCTTGGAGTAAACTCGGGAATAATTTCGAGGTTTTCTGATACAATTTTAGGTGGAATTTCTTTGTTTTTTACATTTAATCCTGCGATATCGTTAGGATAATAATAAACCTTATCATCATGAGAGACAGCTGATAAAGCTATTTTGTACAAAAGGGGTAAAAAGAGAGCGTGAGTCGGGAAATTGGTATAGTTGAGATCCAACTTTGTGTTAAAAAAATAATGATCTCTTCCAGTTAGCTTTACTAGAAAAGGATTTCCGTTCCGGAGAGAAATTATTAATTCAAAGTTCCCTTCTATATTAGCTAAGCTTCTAGCAGATGGAAGGTCATATACGTTTTTATTATTTTCGAAAACTCCTTTAAAAAGTGGATGATTGAAATCTACATCAAATTCATACCTTGACGTATCGTTCTTAAAATCAATGGTTAAACCCATCCACTCACTTTTAAGATCACGGGTTTCTTTTGTTGGAAAGAAAATGACGGTTTTATCAGAAATCTGAGATGCTAATCCAGAAGGTAAAGTACTCACAGCATTAATTACAATAACATCAGAAGATTTTACAAGATCATAATCGATTGATTTCGAATCAATGTTATGAGATAAAAAAAGATCTTTATTACCAAATACTGCCTCAATAAATTCATTATTCTTACTATCAATAATAGATATAATCGGTTTTTCTTTTTCAGATAGTATGAATCGAAATTCATTATCATAGTATACGTCATCTCCTTCTATTTGCACTAAAAGACCACCTTTTACATCTAAAGGAATGTCGAAAGTCACCTTTCTAAGATCTTCAGTATTCGTTACAATTGAAGATAGTTGTCTCTTACCATAGAAAAGTCTAAAAACAATGTTTTCATTTTCATCGCTATCGCCTGAAACCTTAGGATACAGAACTATTCGTTGTTTTGAAAAATCATCAGGATTGAAGTCTATGATTAACGTGTCAATAAATACATTTTTATGGTCATTTACCTGACCCAATACAAACAAACTTTTGGATGAAGTAGAATCTTTAAGCATTTCAGAAAGTTGATCAATTGAAGCCCCTTGGAAGTCAGAGATCAAAGAAGAATAATGATTCATTAAGTCCTTCTCTAAAAAGAAAGATTCTTCCAGATAAAGGATGTTTTTTTCTCTTGGAAAAGTTCCTTTATCCTTGTTACTAGCGCCCATCGTCTTAAGAAACTCATCTGCAAATTCAATCGGCTTTTTACCATCTGTTTCAATTAACATGCTGGGAGTATTATCAACTAAGACAGATTGAAAATAGAAGGACTGAGTTGGGTTATCAAAAAGAAAAAAAAATAGAGCTAATATCAGGGCAAAAAAAGCTAGAAATCGCGAAGCTAAAACTAGAATTTGCTTTAGTCTGGACTTAGACTTAGACTGTGAATTAATCTTTCTAACAAATCTTAAAGTAGAAAAAAAAAGCACTTTAGCTCTCCTGAATGAGAACAGATGAACTAGAATCGGAACAGTTAAGAAGAATAAGAACCAGATGAATTTCAAAACAAATTTTATAAAAGAACGACTGCTAGTTACATAAGTTCTGTAAATCGAATATTAAGATAGGCATTATTTCTCTGTCTGTCCTTTCACACCACTTTACGTACCGTTGGGTATACAGAGGTTCTTTAAGTTCTGACTCTAATCTTTTTGGTGGTAATCTGACAGGAATACTTAGTCTGACTCCCGAAGTCTAGCCCTCGTGATGGTGGTTCTTAAGAATAAATGACACCTCTAAAAACCCACTTTCAATTTTTAAGATGATCTTTTTTCCTGATACTTCGTTATCAAAATACTTATTTAGTGTCTCTAAGAAAACAGTATCTTTTGAAAGAAAACGATGTTTTTAGCTCATAGAGCAAGTTTTTTGAAATTTTAACGCACAAATGGTCATTGAATCTATTTTTTGAGATTTTAGTGGAAACGCAATAAAATCACAGGTTTACCTTCAATTCGTTCAAAATTCAGATGAATTTTTGAGAAATTGATTCCAAAGTATAGAATAGATTCGATTCATTGTTTTGCTGAAAAACTATGCGCAGGTGTAAGTAAGCGTGTTTTTTTCCCTTTTCTTATAGACACTATTTAACGCCGCTAAACTCCGTTTTTGACGTCTTGTCTCAGAAAAAAAACGCTATCTCAAATTCTTGAACTGAATTTTTGGAGGTTCCCTAAAAGCTGTGGCGATGTGCTAACGGTTCTGATCATATAGTCGCGAGGTGGTTTCTGAGAAAGAACGATCTGTTGCGTAAAGAGAGACTCAGAGGGTTGTTGGCTAAGCTAGGAGGAGAAGTGATTTCAGAGTTTGGATCAAATCCTAATTCTTAGGGTTTTGAAACTTTTGGTACTAAGAAAACCTGTGACTAGATATGGATATCATGTGCATTAATCTATTTTTTTATGAATTTAAGAATATGCCTATCACTATTTACTGTGCTTACAATAAATAGATAAACGCCCGGGTTTAGATGATGGACTAAATATTCATTCTCTATATAAGAAAAAATTGGGAAGCTCTGACCATTTAAATCTAGGATCTCTTCCACTTTGGCATCAAGATTAGTGTGTAAACGAATTTTATCATCGGCCAGAGAAGGATATAGAACCATAGAATTAGATTCATCAATAGTATTTAAAATGATGCTTGGTTGATTATTCAACGTTTCCGGCATCACTTCGTAATCGTAAGACAAAAAATCAGCTCCATGGTGTATTCTTCCTTCAAAATCAAAGAATGTAGCATTTTCCCAATGTGAACCTGTGCCCCAATAAGTCTGACAGGTGGTTGAAATCCATGCAGGTTCCCAATAAATAACCCCAAGACCACCGCTTTCTTTTACCAACCAGCTTAAGTCGATTAAAAAGTCTTTTTGCGTTTCTGTAGAGAATGAATCACTGTAAGGAAATAGTCCACTACTATCTCCCAGAACATTGTTCGCTTCATCACCACTATTATTGTTAGTCCAGGGATATCCTGTCTCAACGATCATTACCTCTTTACCAAACCGATCTTTAAGACTTTTAACATGACCTGCAACTTCTCTTACGGCGAGTTTGTGCCATTGTGGATAATAGGATAATCCTATAATATTAAATTCCGATAAACCATTAGAGATGGCACTGGAAAACCAGTTTGCAGCAACTGACGGATTTGCTAGGTGAATGATGGTTTTCAGGTTTGTCCCTTTACTCTGATTAAAGTTCAAAACTGCGTTGATTCCAGATTGAAGCAAGGAAACCTGTCTGGTCCAATCTACCGGATTCAAGTTGGGAGTATCTTCATCCAAATCAACTCCATTTCTTGGCTGCAAAATATTGCCGTTTGTTTCGTTGCCAATTTGAAGGAATTCTGGCACTAGGTTTTCATCATGTAGATCATTCAATGTTCTAAGCGTGTAATGATATATGGAATCACTCAATACCTGGTAATTAATGACTGACTCCCAGGCTCCGGGCCGCCATTGGCGACCCGGATCAGCCCAAAAATCAGAATAATGAAAACCTAACATAACTTGCATTCCTAGTGTCTTGGCACGAGCTATGGAAACCTTCACATCTTCAATATTTCCATAATTGGTCCATAGTGGATCATGCCAAAGTCTAATTCTAACTATTTTTGCTCCTTTAGAAGCTAGTATCTTATAAGGATCTTCGACAACTCCATCTTCTCCTTTATACGTTGCTCCACAACTTTCCAACTCATTGACATAAGAAAGATCAACACCAGTATAAAATTCTTGGGAAGAAACAGTACCACTTACAAGCAGGAGCAAGGAGAGGATAAAGATCGAAGGTTTAATATCCATCGTTTTGAACTAGGTTCGGGTTTTTGTCAATTTCTTCCTGTGGTATAGGATAAAGTACATGAAAATCTTGAGCATTAACTACTCCTCTGTCCAGAGCTTGCTGAATGTATTTCCCATGGCGAAGTAAATCATCCCGTCTGTAGTTCTCACCGTAGAGTTCCCAGCTTCTTTCTTGTAGAATGCGATCTCTTAAAGCTTCTTTGGTATTAAAATCAATTAATTGAATTCGCTTGGAGACGTCATTATTAAATGCCCTATCTCGTAATGCATTTATTAAATCAATCGATTCCTGATTTGGACCCAATTCCTCGTTCAGTGCCTCAGCTAAAGTGAGATATAATTCACCCAACCTATGAAGAACGATGTCATTACCCGCCCAAGCTCCAACTCTGCCAGGGTCTGGCTCGTATTTAATCATCATTGCGCCATCAGAGATGCTTTCAGAGGTTTCGTTTACGCTCTGGTATTCTTTAATAAGGAATGTTCTTCTGTAGTCATCCGGATCAAAAGAATCATAAAATTCGTTTCTTGCCAAATGTCCTCCCCAGCCTCCGGTCACATAATCTGGTTCTGCAGTATGTGCGATCATTGTATTTCCAATGCCAGGTTGAGCAATACTTGGTAAAGTCAAAATGATTTCCGGATTATTTTCATTGTTTACACTAAATATCTCTCCATAATCTGTAGACAGACTATATCCAAGTCCCATAACCGCTCTTGCAGCTTCAATGGCCTCAGACCAGTTTTTTTGGTTTAACTGAAATCTGGCAAGATATGCATAAGCGGCCCCTTTTGTGAAACGTCCGTAATCTTCTTGCGGGTAGCTTGCAGGAAGCAAGTCACTTGCTTCAGTCAGATCCGCAACTACAAGTTCAACAATTTCTGATGGAAGTACTTGCTCGGGTTGATTAAAAGGATCACTCTCGGGCGTAGTGATTTTTGGGAGATTACCGAATAAACTTAGTGCCGTGCTGTAAAAGAGTGCTCTTCCAAACAATGCTTCACCTCTAACTCTCTCATAGATTCCTTCACTGATATTATCATTTCCCTCAATATTTGATAGCACATTATTAGCAATAAATATCCCTTCAAATAAATCGTTAAATACAGAAACAAATGGACCATAATTAGAGGGAACCAGCGTGAAATTAGTGAATTGATTATAAGTAGAAAATCTTGCGAAAATCTCATCCGTTTGCAACTGTTGATAATTAAAAATGGTGGCTATTCCATAACCAAACCCACCCCAACCCTCTCGCTCACCCGAACGATCTGTGACAGAGCCATCTGCTCGCATTTTGGTATACACTGCGTCAACCGCGGCAATGGCGTCCTCATCGCTAAGAAAAAAATTACTAGACGTAACGTCTATAAAAACATCTTCCTCCAAAAGGTCATCGCATTGCATCAGAATAAATGATCCTAAAAGCACTAGGATTAATAATTTATATTTCATTTTCATAGGTTTAAAGTGTTTTATTAAAGTATTGTTTTAAAGTGTTATGTTAAGTCCAATCGTGTATGTTTTCGCATTTGGGTATTGCCTGAACTCATCTGTTTCAGGATCAATACCATCAAATGAAGTAAACGTTAAAAGATTTTGAATGTCCCCGTAGATTCTCAAATTAGAAATCTTATCATTTGTAAGAAAGGTATACCCAAACGTTATATTTCTTAATCGTATGAATGAGGCATTTTCTATATAAACACTATTATTAGAAAAACCACCGATAAGATCATCCTGACCCGGTACGGTTCCATCCGGATTCTCTTGCGTCCAGCGATTTAATACTGCTGTGGTTTTGTTGAATCCGTCATTAATATCATCTACATCTTCCAGGTGTGCTCGTGTATAATTTTCTTTTTCTTGACCTAATGCTCCTTGAAAAAAGAAACTCAAGTCGAATTTTTTGTAATTAAAAGAATTGTTGAAACCAAAAGTAAAGTCAGGGTCCACATCCCCCAACAGTACCCTGTCGTCCGGAGTGACAACTCCATCCCCGTTAGCATCCTGATATTTAAAAGTTCCGGGTTGTGCTACAGCTACTGCAGACTGGTTAGGGCTACTATCAATTTCTTCCTGACTGCTAAATAACCCTATGACGCGATAACCGTAAATTCCTCCTAGCGGGCCATTTTCTTCTGCAATTTGTTCTCCCTCCGGATAAAATCCGGCGCGATCTCTCCACTGATTATCATTATACGCAAAATTGAAAGAAGTGGTCCATTCTAAGCGCCGGACCAGATTTCTTGAGGTCAACCCTAATTCTATTCCTTGATTTTGGATGCTTCCGGCATTCAGTGTTACTAATTCAAAACCAGCTGTACCTGGTAGTTCGAAATCCAGCAATACATCATCAGTTATTTTGCGATAAACATCAACAGAGCCATAAATTCTACTTTTAAGTAGAGAAAAGTCTAAACCTAGGTTGAACTGAGACGTCGATTCCCATTGAAGATCTGAATTTTCCGGACGCAACGCAGCTAAACCTTGGACAGGCGATCCTCCTAGGACCGTTCTGCGGGTGACATTATAAAGCGATTGAGACCTTTTGTTTCCAATTTCTTGATTGCCCGTAAGGCCGTAGCTCACACGCAATTTCAACTCATTAATAAAGGAAGAACTAAAAAAAGATTCATTGTGAATTTTCCACGCTACTGCTGTTGAAGGAAAATACCCCCACTTGTTATTAGGACCAAATTTTGTGGAACCGTCTGCACGAAAACTAAAAGTAAAAAGGTACTTATCGTTCGCCGAATAATTAATCCGACCTATAAAAGACATCAGCCTGGAACGTTCTTTAAATTCAACTACGCTTAATGTATCAGCACTGGTGATGTTATCAAAATCTGTGGTTTCATCTGCAAAATTTATAAAAAGCGTGGAGGTTCCTTCCGAATCAAATTGTTGGAAGGTAGATCCTCCTAAAATAGTAATATTGCTATTTTGATTTAGTTTTTTTCGATAGGTTACAGTAAACTCAGAAAGAAAACTTTGATTATCATTCTCACTCACTTCGCCTTCACCCTTTGATTGTGCTCCGCGGATGACCGATGTAGGGATGAGTGCCTCACGTTCTGAATGAGATTTATCAATACCCAGGTTGATTTTTACGCTTAAATTATCCGTGAGGCCATATTCCGCGAATAATGTGCTTAGCAGTCTATTGGTATTGATCTCATCTTCTATTTCTAGTAAAGAAACCGGGTTTGGTATCTCTGTTCTTTCTGGATGTAGTGAATAATTACCATCAGCATCCCGGACGCTGACAAGCGGTGACCACATCCTTGTATTGTCCATAAGCCCAGCGAACTCAAAACCACCACCATCATCCGCACCAAATGGTACCTGAAAGTCATTGGTGCGTGAAACCAAGGTACTTAAGCCCGTCCTAAGTTTCCCAATGTTGTAATCAATATTCATTTTGCCACTATACCTTTCTAGAGATGAAACATCAACCACACCATCGTGCTTGTAGTAATTCCCGGAAATAAAATATTTCAAATTATTAATGCCATGTGATGCACTCAATTGATACTGTTGAATCGTCCCGGTTCTGGTGATCTCGTCTATCCAATCAGTCCCTGTGCCAGCATTATTTATGAAGTCAGTTGAATATAAAGGGTCTGAGTCAGGATGATTTGCGAGAAAAACCTCATTTGAAACCTGGGCATATTCAGTGGCATTGAGCATATGGTACCTATTATCAAGTTCTTGTATACTAAAAGAGGATCCAAATTCTATAGATAGCTTATTTGATCTTCCTCTTTTGGTAGTTATTAGCACAACTCCATTAGCCCCTCTGGCCCCATATATAGCCGTAGCGGACGCGTCTTTTAATATTTCAACGGAGACAATATCTTGAGGATTTATACCATTAAGAGGATTTCTTGGAGGGGAAGACCGATACCTGGAATTAGATTCTGGTTGTACGTTGTCGCTTGTAATCGGGAAACCATCAATGACGTAAAGAGGCCCATTTGCCCCAAGCACGGAGGAAGCTCCTCTTATATTTATATCAAAATTGCCACCAGGTTGTGCACTAGATTGGGTAAGAACAACTCCCGGAGCAGTGCTTTGTAACAAATTACTCACAGAAACAACGGGTCCCGGATTAAAATCTTCCTGACGAATGGACGCTACTGACCCAGTGATATCGCTCTTCTTTTGAGTACCATATCCAATGACAATAATTTCATCTAATGCTTCAATATCTGGTTCCAAACTTATTTCTATGTAATTCGCGTTGGTCACAGCAACTTCTTTGCTCACAAAGCCTATATATGTGACTACTAATACCTCTCCTGGATTGGCGGAGAGTTTAAAACTCCCGTCATAATCAGAAATTGATCCATTGGAAGTTCCTTTGATCAAAACCGTTGCTCCTGGTAAAGGCTCTTTGTCATCTTCTGATACTATTCTTCCCCTAATTTCAGATTGCGCCAATAGAACTGCTGATGCAAGGGATAGGAATATAAAAAGATAAATTTTCAATTTTTGATCTGTTCGAGTAAATGGGTTGATGTTCATAGAATATATAAATTAATTTTAAATGGTTAAATGATATTCATTCTATAGAATAGAAGAAAATGAAATAAAGAGAAGAGACACACTGTATTATTCACTTTTAAAGCAATTTTTTTCATAGATGCTTTCTTTTTAAGACGTAGATTATCAGTGCGCCACATTAGAATTCACATTATATTTTATCGTTATAGGTTATTTAGGTTGAATAACTTCAAATCGTTTTCTAATAATGCGCACTGTATAAATAAATACGTCTTATGCTTTGACAAACATGGTATACTTATTTCGTTTCTATAGATGAAGAAATCTGATATGATATGGGATGTTTTAGCGGTTTAATCGACTTGCACTGATGTTTCTACTTTGGAGTAGGATGTGTATTTTATGGCAATAGATGAAAAAATCTGATGTAATGTGGGGTGTTTTAGTTACAAGTAGCGTAGTTAATATTTTTATTCAAAGAAAGGATGTTTTTTTCATTTTAATTGATAAACAAATCTGCTACGATATGGGGTGTTTTAGTTGCCGATCGACGAGATTGTTATTCTACACTGTGAATGCAATTGGTGTTTTTTTAACTTCTTTTTATAAATTTGGCTAATGAAATAAAAAGATGAACGAGGCAACCATCCAAGCTTTATAAATATATTTTCGTATTTAGAAGACTATCCAAGCGATCATTCGTTGTCTGACAATACAACAGGTAAGATTTTCTTAAAAAAGAATGAGACAAATTCCTTTGTTATTAGCAGGATTCACAAGACAACTATTTATATACAGTTCGCAACTGTGCTATCAATATTATTAATTTAGATAATATTGCCATTCATAAATGCCGCAAACGTAAACCCAGAGTAGTAGGGTGTGAGGGAAAATTATTATAGAATCCTTTGAAAAACCCGCCTTTTGGCCCAACTCTTCGTTACTCAAAATTTCAAAAGCCTCATTTACGATCGGTAAACTACGTTTTTGAAATTCCGAAAGCCTCGATTTGTACCAAAAATCCAGTTTTTCAAAGGATTCTTATAATATCTGCAATAAAAGGAAATCGAATTGAACACGTGACAGGAAACTTAATTAAGTGTATGATTAAGTTTTATTGAATAGTACGAATAGAATACTATCTAGCGATGGTACTCTTATTCAATACTCAGAAGTGTAGCATTAGAGATAAAAGCTTACCTGAAAAGCTAGTGCCTTCAAGATTTCCAATAAAAGATATCCGGAATTTATTTCAGCTTTTGACATTTAATACATGCTCATAATTAATATAAATCTTTGATTATAAATTATTTAAATACATGGCTCAACAAATTATGAATACACTACAGGATAACAATTTTAACGTATCACTAATTCGTCATTTACAGTTTTGATATGTTTTTAATATACCTATCTTTGCGTTCCAAAATTTGAGATGGAAGGAACGACTGTATATGCCAACGATACAACAACTAGTAAGGAAGGGTAGAAAAAAGCTCACTTCAAAATCCAAGTCACCTGCTTTGGACTCATGTCCCCAGCGACGGGGTGTTTGTACGAGAGTTTACACTACCACACCTAAAAAGCCAAACTCTGCAATGAGAAAAGTAGCCAGGGTAAGGCTTACTAACGGCAAAGAAGTGAATGCTTATATCCCTGGAGAAGGTCACAATTTGCAAGAGCACTCTATTGTGTTAATCAGGGGTGGTAGAGTAAAAGATTTACCTGGAGTAAGATATCATATTATTAGAGGGGCTCTTGATACAGCAGGTGTGAACGGCAGATTGCAAAGAAGATCTAAATATGGTGCCAAGCGTCCTAAGAAATAAATAGTAATGAGAAAAGCTAAACCCCAAAAACGGTACATACTGCCTGATCCCATATATCAGGATACACTTGTAACAAAATTTGT
The DNA here is from genome assembly GCA_038746525.1 of Bacteroidota bacterium. Lineage (GTDB taxonomy): Bacteria > Bacteroidota > Bacteroidia > Cytophagales > Cyclobacteriaceae > Ekhidna. The sequence continues at coordinate 19,595 of JBCDKO010000023.1, read as the reverse complement.
TAACAACCTGATGCAGCGAGGCAAGAAGAGTTTATCATACAGTATTTTTTATGACGCTATTGATCAAGTGGAGGAAAAAACTGGCGAGAATGGTTTGGAATCATGGAAGACTGCCTTGGGTAATATTATGCCAGCAGTAGAGGTGAAAGCACGGCGAGTTGGTGGTGCTAACTTTCAAGTACCGGTAGAGGTCAGACCAGATCGAAAAATTTCTCTAGGTATAAAATGGATGATCAAATATGCTCGTCTTCGAGGAGAAAAAACAATGAAAGACCGTTTAGCCGCTGAAATTATTGCTGCTTCTAAAGGAGAAGGGGCGGCAGTGAAAAAGAAAGATGATACCCATCGAATGGCTGAAGCAAACAAAGCATTCTCACATTTCAGATTCTAAAACCAAAATGGCAAGAGACTTAAGACTTACAAGAAATATTGGCATCGCTGCTCATATTGATGCCGGCAAAACCACCACTACCGAACGAATCCTTTATTATGCTGGAATAAATCATAAGATTGGTGAGGTACATGATGGAGGCGCCACGATGGACTGGATGGAACAAGAGCAAGAAAGAGGTATTACCATAACCTCCGCTGCTACCACGGTTTTTTGGAAATATAAGGGTAATGAGTACCATATAAATATAATAGATACCCCAGGCCATGTTGACTTTACAGTTGAAGTAAATAGGTCGCTAAGGGTACTTGATGGTTTGGTGTTCTTGTTTAGTGCAGTTGATGGAGTAGAGCCTCAGTCCGAAACTAACTGGAGGCTTGCTGATAATTACAAAGTTGCGAGAATTGGTTTTGTTAATAAAATGGATCGAGCAGGTGCTGATTTCATTAAAGTGTGCAATCAGGTAAAAGATATGTTGGGTACAAAAGCAGTACCACTTCAATTACCCATAGGAGCAGAAGAAACCTTTAAAGGAGTAGTTGACCTTGTAGAAAATAGAGCTATCGTTTGGAATGAGGACGATATGGGGATGACTTTCGAAGAAGTTGATATTCCTGAAAATATGACTGAGGAAGTTGCTTCTTATCGTGAACAACTTGTCGAAGCTGTTGCAGAGTATGATGAGGGTCTAATGGAAAAGTATTTCGAAGATCCGGATAGCATCACCAGAGATGAGATTGTTGCCGCCCTGAGGGCAGCGACTATTGATTTGGCATTTGTTCCTATGATGTGTGGTTCTGCATTTAAAAATAAAGGTGTTCAGACGATGTTAGATTATGTAATGGAACTTCTGCCTTCACCACTAGACAGAGATAATATTAATGGTACCAACCCGGATTCTGAAGAGCCATCTATCAGAAAACCATCAACAGATGAACCGTTTTCGGCACTAGCTTTTAAAATAGCTACTGATCCTTTTGTGGGTAGGCTTTGCTTTGTCAGATCATATTCTGGTATGCTAGCATCTGGTTCTTATGTTTATAATACACGGACGAATAAAAAAGAAAGGATTTCTCGTATCTTTCAAATGCACGCTAATAAACAGAATCAGATTAGTAATCTGCACTGTGGAGATATCGGTGCAGTAGTTGGTTTTAAGGATATTAAGACAGGAGATACGCTTTGTGATGAAAAATCCAAGATTGTATTGGAGTCGATGGTATTTCCAGACCCTGTAATTGGATATGCAATTGAGCCGAAAGCTCAGGCAGACGTGGATAAACTTGGAATAGCAATTGGCAAGTTGGTAGAAGAAGATCCTACGCTTCAGGTTGAAACTGACCATGAAACAGGACAGACCATTCTAAGAGGTATGGGTGAGCTTCATTTGGATATTATCATTGACCGACTTAAGAGAGAATTCAAAGTAGAAATCAATCAAGGAGCCCCTCAAGTTGCTTATAAAGAATCCATTACTGCATCTTCCGAACACAAAGAGGTTTATAAGAAGCAAACAGGTGGTCGCGGTAAGTTTGCTGATATTGTCTTTGAGATGGGTCCTAAAGATGAAGATTATGAAGGAACAGGCCTCCAGTTTGTCAATGAAATTGTAGGTGGCGTTATTCCAAAAGAATTTATTCCTGCCATTCAGAAAGGATTTGAGCAAGCGATGCAAAATGGTCCGCTTGCCAACTATCCGATAGATAGTATGAAAGTCCGACTTTATCATGGGTCTTTCCACGATGTGGATTCGGATTCTCTTTCATTTGAACTTGCTGCGCGTGCTGGTTTTAGAGCAGCCGCTGCAAAATGTAGTCCAGTACTGCTTGAACCTATTATGGCTGTGGAGGTTGTCACCCCGGATGAATATACAGGCACAATCACCGGCGACCTTAATAAAAGGAGAGGAATGATGAAGGGTATGGATACAAGAGGTAATTCAACTGTGGTAAAAGCCGATGTCCCCCTATCAGAGCTATTTGGATATGTTACTGATCTTAGAACAAATAGTTCAGGAAGGGCTACCGCCTCATTGACATTTTCTCATTATGATCATGTTCCTAAAAATATAGCGGAAGATGTTATAGCGGAAGTTAAAGGAACGGCAAACGCCTAAAGAGATGAATCAAAAAATCAGAATAAAGCTCAAATCTTATGATCACAACCTTGTTGATAAGTCATCAGAAAAGATTGTGAGGGCAGTAAAAACGACAGGAGCTGTTGTAAATGGACCTATTCCCCTTCCCACAGTGAAGGAAAAATTTACGGTGTTGAAATCACCTCATGTCAGTAAAAAAGCTAGGGATCAATATCAGCTCTGTACGTATAAACGGCTAGTTGATATCTATAGCAATAGCGCTAAAACTGTTGATGCGCTAATGAAACTTGAGTTGCCAAGCGGTGTAGATGTAGAGATTAAGGTGTAGTCCCCGTTTACAGAATCATTAAAGAACCAATCAATAAGATGCAATTGATTCTTTGCTAATTAAAATATCCTATTATTTTTTGATCGAAAATGTAATTTTCTATCTTTGCACTCCTTTTCAGAAAAGACCTCTGTATAGATAATAATAAAGCAAAATGCCTGGTTTGATAGGAAAAAAAGTAGGAATGACTAGTATATATGATGAAAGCGGCAAAAGTATCGCCTGTACGCTAATTCAAGCAGGTCCTTGTGTGGTCACTCAGGTAAAGAATGAAGAAACAGATGGATACAGGGCGGTTCAGTTGTCTTATGGAGAGCGCAAAGAAAAAAATACACCTAAAGCCTTAAAAGGACATTTTGCTAAAGCAAAAACTGCCCCGAAAACAAAAGTTGTGGAGTTTAGAGATTTCAGGGAAGAATTTGAAGAAAAGGTAAAAATCGGTAATGAAATCAAAATTAGTGATGTATTCAAAGAACAGGATTTTGTTGATGCTATTGGCATATCAAAAGGCAAAGGATTTCAAGGGGTTGTGAAAAGACATGGTTTTGGAGGTGTAGGTCAGGCTACACATGGACAACATAACAGACTCAGAGCGCCAGGATCAATTGGAGCATGTTCATTTCCTTCACGAGTTTTTAAAGGGCTTAAGATGGCAGGAAGAACAGGAAACAATAAAGTAAAAGTGCTTAATCTTAAACTATTGAAAATATACCCTGAAGATAATCTTCTGTTAGTTTCCGGCTCAGTACCTGGAGCCAAGAATTCATATATTATCCTCGAGAAATGATCATGAAGGTGGCAGTTTTAAATAGTAATGGCGAAGAAACGGGACGAGAAGTTGTGTTAGATGAGAGTATATTCGGTATTGAGCCCAATGAGCACGCTGTTTATCTAAACGTGAAGCATTATTTAGCAAATCAAAGGCAAGGAACAGCCAAGACAAAAGAACGAAACGAGATAGTAGGTTCTACTAGAAAAATAAAAAAACAAAAAGGAACTGGTACTGCCAGAGCTGGAAGCATCAAATCGCCGATTTTCAGAGGCGGAGGAACGATTTTTGGACCTAAGCCTCGAGATTACCGGTTTAAATTAAACCGCAAACTGAAGCAATTAGCTAGCAAGTCAGTACTTTCCTCAAGGGCGAAAGAAAAGGCTGTTAAGGTTCTGGAAGATCTACATTTTGAAACTCCCAAAACAAAAAAATTTGCCAGTATTCTTTCAAATTTATTCGTCGATGATAAAAAAGCACTGGTTTTGGTAAATGGAGAAAATAAGAACACTTATCTGTCTTCAAGAAATCTCAAGAAGGTAAAAGTGGCTACTGTTTCAGAGATAAGTACTTACGATTTAATTAACGCCGAACACATCATCATGTGTGAAAGTACTTTAGATCAACTTAAAAAAAGATTTAATTGAGATGCATGTTCTTATAAAACCATTAGTGACTGAAAAAATATCAGCTTTGAATGAACATGGAAAATATGGATTTGTCGTCTCCAAGGAGGCAAACAAAGTCCAGATTAAGAATGAAGTAGAGAGAAAGTATGGTGTGACGGTTGAAGCAGTAAATACGATGTTACAACCTGGTAAATCTAAAAGAAGGTATACAAAATCCAGGATTATAGAAGGTAGAACACCGGCTTATAAGAAAGCAATAGTGCAAGTAGCAGAAGGAGATATCATTGATTTTTATAGCGAAATATAACTAATCGTAGATGGCTGTAAGAAAACTAAAACCAACAACTCCAGGTCAGAGATACAGAATGGCGCCTGTGTTCAGTGGAATTTCGAAAGAATCTCCTGAAAAATCTTTAGTTACAACAAATAACCATAGCGGTGGCAGAAATAACCAAGGACGTATGACTGTACGTAACATTGGTGGAGGTCATAAGAGAAAATTGAGATTAATAGACTTCAAAAGAGATAAGCACGGAATACCTGCAACCGTAAAGGCTATTGAATATGATCCGAATAGGACCGCATATATTGCTTTGCTTTATTATGTGGATGGTGAAAAGCGTTACATGATAGCTCCAGCAGGTTTAGAAGCGGGAACTGTAGTAAATTCTGGTAAGGGGGTTCCCCCGGAAGTCGGTAATGCATTATTCTTATCCGATGTTCCTTTAGGCACAATTCTTCATAATATTGAATTGAAGCCCGGTAAGGGTGGAGTACTAGCAAGAAGTGCAGGTGCTTACGTACAGCTCGTTGCCAGAGAAGGGAAGTATTCTACTATTAAGTTACCCTCAGGAGAAACACGATTAGTGCTGAATACATGTTTGGCTACAGTAGGTACTGTATCTAATTCTGATCATATGAATGTTCGATTAGGTAAGGCGGGTAGAAATAGATGGTTGGGAAAGAGGCCAAGAGTTAGAGGTGTTGCTATGAACCCTGTAGATCATCCAATGGGTGGTGGTGAAGGAAGATCATCAGGCGGTCATCCAAGGTCAAGAAATGGTCTTTATGCTAAAGGTATGAAGACAAGAAGGCCTAATAAGTATTCAGATAACCATATCGTTAAATCTAGAAAATAATGTCAAGATCTTTAAAAAAGGGACCTTACATAGATTTTCGTCTTGAGAAAAAGGTAGAAGCTATGAATGAATCAGGAAAAAAATCTGTCATAAAAACATGGTCCAGAAGATCCATGATATCACCAGACTTTGTAGGGCACACTTTTGCGGTTCACAACGGCAATAAATTCATACCTGTATTTGTGACTGAAAATATGGTCGGTCATAAACTTGGTGAATTTGCTCCTACTCGAAATTTTAGAGGCCATGTAGCCAAAAAAGACAAGGGTAAGCGATAAGAAAGCGCAAGAATGGAGGCTGAAAAGAAATTAAAAAAATCTGTACGTATAAGACTTCAAAAAGAAGCTCAAAAAAAAATCAGGGAAGAAAATAGAGGTAAGTTGGGTGCTGTCAAATCTTCTCTTCGAAACATACCTACTTCTCCCAGAAAAATGCGTCTGGTGGCAGATATGATTAGAGGAGAGAGAGTAAATATTGCTTTGAACATACTGAAATTTGATAATCATCAAGCTTCAATAATATTGGAAAAACTTCTTTTTACTGCAATCGCTGACTGGCAAATGCAGAACTACGAAGTAAACATCGAAGCTGTTGATCTATATATTAAGGAGATTTATGTGGATAGCGCACGGATGTTAAAAAGATTACGACCTGCACCTCAAGGACGAGCACATAGAATACGAAAGAGATCTAATCATGTAACTATAGTATTAGATGAATATAATCAAATAGCTTACGAAAATAGAAAAATCAAATAATGGGACAAAAGGTAAATCCAGTTGGTCTTAGATTGGGTATCATTAAAGGTTGGGATTCCGCTTGGTTTGATAGTAAGTCCTACGTTGATAAAATAGTAGAAGATAATAAAATCAGAAAATATATTAAAGCAAGGATACCCAAAGGAGGTATTTCTAAAGTAGTAATAGAAAGAACGCTGAAAAGAATTACTTTAACTATTCATACGGCACGTCCTGGAGTTGTGATTGGAAAGGGTGGATCCGAAGTAGATAAAATTAAAGAAGAACTCAAGAATCTTACCGGCAAAGATCTTCAAATAAACATTTTTGAAATTAAAAGACCTGAGTTAGACGCTAAGTTGGTAGGTGAATCAATAGCGCAGCAGCTTCAGGCAAGAATTTCTTTTAGAAGGGCAATGAAACAAGCTATTGCTTCTTCTATAAGAGTTGGAGCACAGGGAATCAAAATCAAATGTTCAGGTCGATTAGGCGGCGCCGAGATGGCACGAAGTGAACAATACAAGGAAGGTAGAATACCCCTACACACATTAAGAGCAGATATTGATTATGCCGTATCCGAAGCAAACACTATCTATGGTAAGATCGGCATTAAAGTGTGGATTTTCAAAGGGGAGGTCTTTGGAAAAAGAGACTTGTCTCCAAACGTAGGTGGAGGTGGTCACCAAGGGGGCGGCTCTAATACTGGCGGCCCAAATAGGAGAAGAAGGGAAAATAGAAGAAGAAAATAAAGTTTTGTAAGCATGCTACAGCCGAAGAGAACTAAATTCAGAAAAATGCAGAAGGGGCGAGTTAAAGGCCTGGCCCAAAGAGGCCATAGACTCGCTTTCGGAACCTTTGGTATAAAATCATTAGAGCCAGGTTGGATCACTAGTCGACAGATTGAGGCTGCAAGGATTGCGATGACCCGTGCAATGAAAAGAGAAGGCCAGGTCTGGATTCGAATATTTCCAGATAAACCTGTTACTAAAAAGCCAGCTGAAGTGAGAATGGGTAAAGGAAAGGGTGCACCTGAATACTGGGTAGCAACCGTAAGACCTGGAACTATTCTATTCGAAGCAGCCGGTGTAGATATCGATCTCGCTAAAGAGGCGCTTAGACTTGCCGCTCAAAAGCTACCGATTTCAACGAAATTTACTTTAGCAAAAGATTATAAATCAGAGCAATGAAAAATTCTGAATTGAGAGGATTAAATCTCGATGAGTTGAGAAACAGACTTGTTTTTGAAAGTGAAAATTATAGCAAGCTGAAATTCGCACACAGCATCACACCTATTGAAAATCCAATGAAAATCCGGGAAAGCAGGAAGTTGGTTGCAAAAATAAAAACAGAGATAAGAGCTAAGGAATTAAATCAAGTTGCTCAAGTAGCCAGATAATATGCAGTGATGGAAAGGAATTTAAGAAAGGAAAGAATTGGTCAAGTGGTAAGCGATAAGATGCAAAAAAGTATCACTGTTTCTGTGGAACGCAAGGTGAAGCATCCGATCTATGGAAAGTTTGTAAGGAAAACCACTAAGCTTACAGTTCACGATGAAAAAAATGATTGCAAAGTTGGAGACACAGTCAAAGTGATGGAAACCCGCCCGATGAGCAAGAATAAAAGATGGAGATTAGTAGAAATTATTGAAAGGGCTAAGTAATGGTACAGCAAGAGTCAAGATTATCAATAGCAGATAATAGCGGTGCAAAAGAAGTGCTCGTTATTCGAGTGCTCGGTGGAACCAAGAAAAGATATGCATCAGTAGGTGATAAAGTCATTGTTACTGTAAAGCATTCACTTTCTTCCAGCAGTCTGAAAAAGGGAACTGTATCCAGAGCAGTCATTGTAAGAACCAAGAAAGAGATTAGAAGAAAAGATGGTTCTTATATTCGATTTGAAGATAATGCTGCAGTGTTACTAACTGCGAACGACGAGCCAAGAGGAACCCGAATTTTCGGTCCTGTAGCTCGTGAGCTCAGAGAAAAACAGTTTATGAAAATTGTGTCATTAGCACCAGAAGTACTCTAATAATGACAATGAACAAAATAAAATTCCATATTAGAAAAGGTGATACCGTAAAGATCATTGCGGGTAATGAAAAGGGTAAAACTGGAAAAGTTCTTAAAGTTAATACTTCCAAATACCGTGCAATTGTCGAAGGCGTAAATATAGTCATCAAGCATATTAAACCTTCTGCTACGAGCCCAAACGGTGGAATTCAAGAAACCGAGGCTTCTATCCATTTAAGTAATTTAATGATTGTTGATCCATCATCAGGCGAAGCGACAAGAACCGGTAGAAAGAAAAACATAGAAGGAAAATTGCAAAGATATTCCAAGAAATCAGGAGAATTTATCACGAATGACAAGTCCTAGATTAAAAGAAAAATATTCCAAAGAAATCGTTCCTAAATTGAAGGATAGGTTTCAATATAAGTCAATTATGCAAGTGCCTAAGTTGACTAAAATAGCTATTAATAAAGGCATAGGAGCGGCAGTTTCAGACAAGAAAATGGTTGATAATGGTGTGGAAGAGCTTACTATGATAACTGGACAAAAAGCTGTGCCTACGATTGCAAAAAAATCAGTCTCTAATTTTAAGTTGAGAGAAGGAATGCCAATCGGTGCAAAAGTTACGCTTCGAGGAAATAAAATGTATGAATTCCTAGATAGGTTAATGACTGTCGCTTTACCTAGGGTAAGAGATTTTAAAGGTGTTAGAGAAAAAGGATTTGATGGTAGGGGAAATTACACTTTAGGTGTCCAAGAACAGATCATCTTTCCTGAGATCAGTATAGATAAGGTGAAAACTATTTCAGGAATGGATATCACTTTTGTGACATCAGCAGAGACAGATGAAGAAAGCCTGGAATTATTGCGAGCGTTTGGTATGCCTTTCACCTCTAAGAAAAACTAAAGAATTATGGCAAGAGAATCCGTTAAAGCAAGAGAGAGAAAAAGGCAAAAGCTGGTAAATCGCTATGCTGAAAAAAGGGCTACTCTAAAAGAAGCAGGAGATTGGCAAGCGCTGGATAAACTTCCGAGAAATTCTTCGAAAGTTAGATTACACAATAGGTGTAAATTGACTGGTAGACCTAAAGGCTATATGAGGAAGTTTGGAATATCCAGGGTGACTTTCAGAGAGATGGCCTCAGAAGGTAAAATACCCGGTCTCACAAAAGCAAGCTGGTAACATTAACCTTTCGTTTAACAATATAAATTATTATCTTCGCACCTATTTTTCGAAAATGATAACGGACCCAATAGCAGATTATTTGACCAGAATTCGTAATGCAATAAATGCGAAGCATCGTGTAGTACAGATTCCCGCGTCTAATTTGAAAAAGCAAATGACAAAAGTATTACATGATAAAGGCTACATCAGAAATTATAAATTCGAAGAAAATCACAAGCAAGGAATTATAAAAATCGCTTTGAAATATAATTCTCAAACTAAACAGTCAGCAATAACAAGCCTTGAGCGTGTTAGTACGCCTGGATTAAGAAAATACGCCAACGCAGAAAACTTACCCAGAGTTTTAAACGGGCTAGGGATTGCAATTTTGTCTACTTCAAAAGGGGTAATATCAGATAAAGAGGCTAAAATGGAGAATATTGGTGGTGAGGTCCTATGTTATGTTCATTAATTAATCTGATATGTCAAGAGTAGGGAAAGCGCCAATTAGTATACCGGAAGGAGTTACAGTTTCAGTGAATAAAAATATAGTAAATGTAAAAGGTCCTAAGGGAGAGTTATCACAGCACATTGATACTGATATTCAGTGTAAGGTAGAAAATGGATTGGTCACTTTAGACAGACCTACTAATCAGAAAAGACATAAGTCGATACATGGTTTATACAGATCGCTTGTCAATAATATGGTTCAGGGAGTGAAAGAAGGGTATAAAAGAGAGCTAGAGCTTGTAGGTGTTGGTTACAAAGCAGCAGTGCAGAATAATGTTCTGGAGCTAAATGTAGGATATTCTCACAGTATCTATTTCGCTGTTCCAGAAGACATCAAAGTTACCGCAGTAACCGAGAAAGGAAAGAATCCTTTTGTTACTATTGAAGGTATAGATAAGCAGTTAGTTGGTCAGATAGCTGCAAAAATCAAGTCAATGAGAAAAGTAGAACCCTATAAAGGGAAAGGTATTCGATTTGTGGGAGAACAAATTAGAAGAAAAGCTGGTAAGACAGCGACCAAATAAATAGATAATGGCTATTTCTAAAACAGCAAGAAGAAAAAGATTAAGGTTGAGTATCAGAAGAAAAATTTCAGGTACTTTGGACAGACCAAGAATTGCAGTTTTTAAAAGCAATAAAGGTATCTACGCTCAATTGATTGATGACGTAAATGGAAAAACATTGGCATCAGCTTCAACCAAGGAAATAGGTAAATCAACCGTAAATGTCATGATTGCTAAAGAAGTAGGAAAAAAACTTGCTGAAAATGCTAAAAATGCGGGTATTGAGACAGTTATATTTGATAGGGGCGGGTATCCCTATCACGGGCGCGTTAAGTCTTTTGCTGAAGGTGCTCGAGAGGGAGGATTGAAATTTTAACGATTGTAGACTAAGTATGACACAGAGCAATATAAAATCTGTTAAAGCAAGCGAAATAGATCTTCAGGAGAAGGTTGTGGCTATCAAGAGAGTAGCTAAAGTCGTGAAGGGAGGTCGCAGGTTCAGCTTCTCTGCAATTGTTGTGGTAGGTGATGGGAATGGTGTAGTAGGGTATGGCCTTGGCAAAGCAAACGAAGTGACGGATTCCATAACCAAAGGCGTTGATGATGCGAAGAAGAATTTGGTAAGAGTTCCTGTTTTTAAGGGAACGGTGCCTCATGAAGCAGTTGGAAAATTTGGTGGTGGTTACGTATTACTTAAACCCGCGGCAGCCGGTACCGGCGTAATCGCTGGTGGTGCAATGCGAGCGGTTTTAGAGAGTGCTGGGGTACATGATGTATTAGCGAAATCTAAAGGTTCATCAAACCCACACAACGTGGTAAAAGCAACTTTCGATGCATTGAACAAGATGAGAGACCCGTTTGCTGTGGCCCAGCAAAGAGGTGTGACTTTAGACAAAGTTTTCAATGGATAAGAGATGAGAAAAATTTTAATCACTCAGAAAAAGAGCACGATCAACCGCCCTGAGAATCAAAAAAAAACGATTCTGGCTCTCGGTTTAGGTAAGATCAATAAGTCCGCTGAAAAAGAATTGACTCCTTCTATTCGGGGCATGATCAAAGCGGTTAATCATCTAATAGAAGTTAAAGAGCTTACATAATGAGACTTGAATCACTCAAGCCTGCAAAGGGCTCAACAAAAAATAGAAAAAGAATAGGACGAGGACAGGGTTCCGGTAGAGGTGGAACCTCAACCAGAGGTCATAAAGGTGCTCAATCAAGGTCAGGTTATTCAAGGAAAACAGGATTTGAGGGAGGCCAAATGCCTCTACAAAGAAGAATACCCAAGTTTGGGTTTAAAAACAACAATAAAATAGTAGCTAAACCAATCAATATTGATGACTTGCAGAAACTGAGTGAGGCCAAAAATTTGAAAGAAGTAACTCCAGAAATACTTCAATTAAATGGTCTTGCAGATAAAAAAGATCAAATTAAGATTTTAGGTAGAGGTGAAATAAGTGTTGTACTGGAAGTAACGGCGCATAAATTTTCAAAGTCTGCTCAGGAAGCAATTGAAAAAGCCGGAGGATCAATTAGAATAGCAGAATAATGAAAAAATTCATCGATACTCTACGGAATATTTTTTCCATTGAAGAATTAAGAACAAGAATTCTGAATACTATAGGTTTCTTGATAATCTTTAGAATCGGCTCCTTCGTGGTACTGCCAGGGGTAGATCCCTCAAAACTTACAGGGGAAGCGAGTGGTATCTTTGGATTATTAGATACGTTTTTGGGTGGAGCATTCAGCAATGCTTCTGTATTCGCTTTGGGCATCATGCCGTATATTTCTGCATCGATTGTACTGCAATTGATGACTGTAGCAGTTCCCTACTTTCAAAAACTCCAAAAAGAGGGAGATAGTGGTAGGAAAAAAATTAATCAGCTCACCCGAGTACTTACCATCGCAATCTGTTTCGCCCAAGGGTTTAGTTTTGTTTCGGCAGCTATTCCTTCAGAAGCAATAATGAATAATACGTTTTTTTGGAAGTTTACTTCTGTCATCATCATCACATCAGGCACCATCTTCTGTATGTGGTTGGGCGAGAAAATTACTGATAAGGGGATTGGTAACGGCATCTCTATGTTGATCATGATTAATATTATTTCAAGATTTCCCGGTAGTATAGTTGCAGAAGGATACACCAGAGGGATGAGCGAACTGCTATTGTTTGTACTAGAGTTAGTTGCCTTATTTTTTGTTGTATTGGTCACAGTAGCGTTAGTACAAGCTGTACGGAGAGTGCCGGTTCAGTACGCAAAACAAGTGATTGGTAATAAAGTATATGGTGGACAAAGACAATATATCCCATTAAAAGTAAACGCATCAGGTGTGATGCCCATCATTTTTGCTCAGTCTATCATGTTTCTACCCGCAATGTTAGCGGGTTTATGGAGAGAGGAAAGTGAGGTTGCAAATTCAATCAGTGTCACATTCTCTGATTTTACTTCTTGGCAATATAATCTGACGTTTGCTTTAATGATCATTATATTTACTTTCTTCTATACGGCTATTACAATCAATCCTACGCAAATAGCAGACGATATGAAAAGAAATGGTGGGTTTGTTCCTGGCATAAAACCAGGTAAGCAAACCGCTGATTTTCTAGACACTGTTTTATCACGGATTACTTTACCAGGTTCTTTATTCCTTGCTATAATAGCTATTCTTCCTGCATTCGCCATGATTGCAGGTGTGAATCAAGGTTTTGCACAGTTCTATGGTGGTACTTCATTGCTAATCATGGTTGGAGTAATCTTGGATACACTTCAACAAATAGAAAGTTATTTGCTCATGAAGCACTATGAAGGAATGATGAAATCCGGTAGAATAAAAGGAAGGACGCAAGCAGCATAATGGCAAAACAAGCCTCAATAGAACAGGACGGAAAAATTGTAGAGGCGTTATCCAATGCAATGTTTAGAGTAGAGCTAGAGAATGGACATGAGGTAATTGCCCATATATCAGGAAAAATGAGAATGCATTACATTAAAATATTACCCGGCGACAAAGTGAAACTGGAAATGTCACCATATGACTTAACAAAAGGTAGGATAGTCTACCGATACAAATAATATGATCTCAAAGCTGAATTAATTACAAGAGAAATGAAAGTCAGAGCATCTATAAAGAAAAGAAGTATTGATTGCAAAGTGATCAGACGTAAAGGAAAGCTTTATGTAATCAATAAAAAGAATCCTAAGTTTAAACAAAGGCAAGGATAATTATGGCTAGAGTTGCAGGAGTAGATATTCCCGATAATAAACGAAGCGAAATCGCCTTGACCTACATCTTTGGTATAGGAAAAACATCTGCACAGAACATTCTAATAGAAGCTGGTGTAGATGTGAACAAAAAAGTTCAAGATTGGACTGATGAAGAAGGAGGAAAGATCAGAAGTATTATTCGTGAAAACTATAAGGTAGAAGGTGTCTTAAAGGGAGAGATACAGCTAAGTATTAAAAGACTATTAGATATTGGATGCTACAGAGGGCTAAGACACAGAAAAGGTCTGCCTGTGAGAGGTCAGCACACAAAGAATAACGCAAGAACAAGAAAGGGAAGAAGAAAAACCGTTGCTAACAAGAAAAAAGCTACCAAGTAATAGATAGATGGCACAGAAAAGAAAAGATAAAGCTAAAAAGAGAGTAGTAGCCGTTTCTGCTATTGGACAAGCACATATTAAAGCCTCTTTCAATAACATTATTATTTCTATGACCAATGAAGCAGGTCAGGTGATTAGTTGGGCGTCCGCAGGGAAGATGGGATTTAGAGGTTCTAAGAAAAACACACCTTATGCCGCTCAGGTAGCTGCTCAGGAATGTGCCCAGAAAGCTTACGATTTAGGACTCAGAAAAGTAGAGGTTTTTGTTAAAGGTCCCGGAGCCGGAAGAGAGTCAGCAATCAGAACTATTCAAAACGTAGGCATAGATGTTACGCTAATTAAGGATGTAACACCGCTTCCTCATAACGGGTGTCGTCCACCTAAGAGGAGAAGAGTTTAAGATACTTTATAGGTTATAAAGAATTTAGAGAATGGCAAGATATACCGGGCCTAAAGCCAAAATTTCAAGAAAGTTTGGAGAGCCAATATTTGGATCTAGCAAGGCAGCTCAGAAAAAAGCGTATCCCCCTGGACAACACGGTCGTGGAAGAAGGAAAAAACAATCCGAATACGCTATACAGCTAGCTGAAAAGCAAAAAGCAAAGCACATATATGGCGTGCTTGAGCGACAGTTTGCAAATGTTTTTGACAGAGCTTCGCGAAAGAGTGGAATTACTGGTGAGATCCTTCTTCAATTATTGGAGGCCAGACTAGACAATTCTGTTTATAGATTAGGTATAGCCCCTACCAGACGAGGCGCAAGACAGTTAGTATCTCACAAGCACATCACCATTAATGGTGAGATTGTAAATATTCCATCATATTCCTTAAAACCTGGTGATATTGTGGGTGTCAGAGAAAAGTCAAAATCCTTGGAGTCAATAACAGATAGTTTAAAATCAAGCAGAAGAAATTTTTCTTGGCTGGAGTGGGATACCGTAAATATGAATGGTAAATATTTAAATGCTCCAAACAGAGAGGAAATCCCGGAAAACATCAAAGAGCAATTAATTGTAGAATTGTACTCTAAGTAATAATCATAACCAGATAAAAAAGTAAGATATGTCAATCCTAGCATTTCAAATGCCTGAAAAAGTAGTGATGGAAAAATCGGATGATTTCCATGGCCTCTTTACCTTCAAGCCATTAGAAAAAGGGTATGGTGTTACAGTAGGTAATGCGCTTCGTAGAATCCTTTTATCTTCATTGGAAGGATATGCAATCACAGGTGTGAAAATACCTGGTGTTCTTCACGAGTTCTCAACCATTGAAGGTGTAGTTGAAGATGTGAGTGAAATGATCTTGAACCTTAAAATGGTTCGTTTCAGGAAAATCGAAGATGTTGCTGACGGTAGTATCACCATTTCTGTAGCGAATATGAATAAGCTGACAGCTGGTAGCTTAGCAAAAGCAACTACTTCGTTTGAGATATTAAATTCAGATCACGTAATCTGCAATCTAGATGACTCTGCTAAATTTGAAATGGAGTTGAAAATAGAGAAGGGAAGAGGATATGTGAGCTCAGAAGAAAACAAGCCTACAGAACAAAACTTCGGATTCATCTCCATTGATTCTATCTTTACCCCAATCAAGAATGTAAAATACAGCGTAGAGAATACCAGGGTAGAGCAGAAGACAGACTATGAAAAACTAACATTGGATATTGAAACAGATGGTTCCATTCATCCTGAAAATGCGTTAAAAGGAGCAGCTCACATTTTGATCCAGCATTTCATGTTGTTTTCTGATCAGAACATGATCCTTGAGACACAAGAAACGGGAGAGCCTGAGCAGGTAGATGAGGAATTGTTGCATATGAGAAAGCTGCTCAAAACTAACCTGAATGACCTGGATCTTTCTGTAAGAGCGTATAATTGTCTTAAGGCTGCTGACGTAAGAACTTTAGGAGATTTGGTTTCTTTGGAGATTTCTGATATGATGAAGTTCAGAAATTTTGGCAAGAAGTCGCTTGCTGAGCTAGAGCAACTTGTTTCTGACAAAGGTCTTACGTTTGGGATGGACCTGGGCAAATACAAACTGGAAGAAGAATAATCATGAGACACGGTAAGAAATTCAATCATTTGGGTAGGAAAACAGCACATAGAGGTGCAATGCTGTCCAATATGGCTTCTTCTCTTATCATGCACAAGAGAATTAACACAACTGTAGCTAAGGCTAAAGCGCTAAGGAAATACATTGAGCCCTTATTGACGAAGTCCAAAACAGACAACACACACTCAAGAAGGATGGTTTTTTCTTACCTTCAGAATAAAGAATCCGTTACTGAGCTCTTCAATAATGTGGCAGATAAAATAGCTAATCGTCCTGGCGGATATACTAGAATTATCAAGGTGGGTACTCGGTTAGGCGATAATGCAGAAATGTGTATGATGGAGCTAGTAGATTTTAATGAGCTACTTATCAAGGAAGAAAGTATTGAGAAAACGAAGACCAGAAGATCAAGAAGAGGGAGAAAGTCTAAAGCAAAAGCTGACACCGATGTTCCTGTAATAGAAGAAAGTATGGAAGAGGTACAAACTACTGAAGTTACAGAAGAAGAAACTTCTGAGATAGAGGCAAATGAGCTAAAAACTGACACCGATGTTCCTGTAATAGAAGAAAGTATTGAAAAGGTACAAACTATTGAAGTTACAGAAGAAACTTCTGAGATAGAGGCAAATGAACCAAAAGTTGATGCTGAAGAAGCCCCTGAAGCAGTAACTAAAACTAAAGAAGAAACCATAATAGAAGAAAAAGCGACACCAGAAGAAGAAGGGAAGAAGGAAGATAACGCCGCTGAATCTGGCGAAAAGAAAGATTGAACGAAGAGAAGCCAACTCTAAGGGAAGTTCTCAAAAAAGAAAATGGTGGTATATAGATCAGTGATCATGCCCCATCGATCTATCTGATTGTTTTACTGTTGTGTGAATTTCTACTATGTTGATACATTGTATCTTTCCATTAGTTGGATAGGTTTATTGGTAGAGCATAGGGTTTTTAATGATCAACTTACAATTACAATGATAATGAAGAAACCTACCTCCCTGGAACCAGTGGATGGCTTAAAAAAAGTGGATACCGAAATCAGAAACATAGGTTGTGAAGAAATTAACATGATTAATTCTTCTTTATTTCCAGGACTTCATTAGATAGTGTCTCTAAGAAAAGACGAAAAACACGTTCACTGACACCTGCAGTATAGTTTTTTAGGGAAAGAACGAATAGAATCCATTTTATACTTTAGAATCAATTGATCGATTTTTTAAAAATTCAGATGAATTTTGAATGAATTGAAGGTGAACCTGTGATTTATTATGTTTTCATTAGAGGGGCTAAAATAAATTCAATGCCTATTTTCTACATTGAAATCTCAAAAAACACGCTCTATGAGCTAAAAACATCATTTTCTTTCAAAAAGATACTGTTTTCTTAGAGACATGCTAAAAAACCGGAAGAATTAAAAAGGCAAATGGAAAAGTATGATTAGTTTCAAACTTTACAAATGGAATTTTGTAGTTTGGCGTGTAATAAGTGTTAAGATCACAAGATCAACCTTCAATTGAAACTAAGTAATGGATTCACTCAATGCCATATGGTATTATATATACTTCAAGGCTTGCTCCACAGAAAAAATTATGCTGGCGTCATTCCCTATTTGGCTTCCCCTCGTATTTTGATCGCACGTGAACATTTTAAATAATCTCATTTCAATTCCTCTAATCCGGGAAAGCTATTTTGTAGTCCACTTGAATCCATTTCTTTGTATTTAAGGAATTATGTTTTTCAATGATTGAGTCCCAGGTCAGGTATTCCGAATGATGATAAGTTAGGTAAATGAGGATCAATACTGCCACATTGTTTCTGATTCCTTCAGTGATTTGGGGGTCTACTTTTTTCGCTATTAAGTTTCAGCTGGGAATGGTAGATCCCACATGGTCAGTAAGCTATCGATTTGTTCTGGCAGGAATAATTCTTTTAACGTATTCCAAAATAAGAAGGCTTAATCTTTCATTTTCTTCCAAGCAACATCTCTTTATGCTATTACAAGGGATCTTTCTTTTTGGACTTAACTATTGGTTAGTTTATGTCGCGGAAAAAGAATTGATCAGCGCTTTAGTCGCCGTAGCATTTTCTACTATCATTTTTTTGAATATTCTGTTTGGTACCCTCTTCCTGAGACGAAAGACTGAAGGTAAAGTGTATCTAGGTGCTTTTCTTGGAATAGTAGGAACGTACCTGTTGTTTAGCAATGACTTAATGGGCGTAAGTTCAGAAGAGTTACCCGTTGTGCCTCTGATCTTATGTTTTGCGTCTGTAGTGATTGCCTCTTTAGGAAATATAACGTCTGTTTTTAACCAATCCAACGCTTTGCCTGTGATCCAAACCAATGCTTTTGGGATGCTGTATGGTGGGTTATTTATTGGTCTAATTGCTTTAATGTCAGGAAAGTCTTTTGCCTTTGATCTTAGTCTTGCATACACTGTTTCCTTATTGTATTTGTCTATTTTTGGTTCAATTGTTGCCTTTGGGGCTTATCTCACTTTGATTGGTAAAATTGGGGCTGATAAAGGTGCTTATGTATTGATTGTTATCCCGGTGATTGCTGTTGTTCTCTCTGTGTTTTTTGAAAATTATCTGTTTACATTTCAAGTGCTAATAGGTATCGCTTTGATATTGGGAGGGAATCTTATCATCATCAGAAAAAATTAAACACTAAAAATAAGGAGCAGACTTAGGGTATGTTTCAGGACAATCCACTTTTGGCGGAGCGTACACAACCTTCCAGGCTTGTTGATTTTAGCCGTTGTTGGTGTCCTCACAAAAGATAGCGTCTTCGGCTGTTAGCAGAAAAACTTGATCCTGTTCATATGCTTCTGGCAGAGAATGGAATTGCAGATTCACGTCTTGAAAGGCCAACGAAAACCCTTCCCGCCAAATTTTATTCCGTCCCGGGAGAAATTTACCCTTTCCCGGGAAAGTCCGCACCCTTCCCGGGCGCCGGGCGCCATTCAAATTGGCCCGGGAAAGGCAATCAGATGCCGGGAAGCATGTAATCTGTGCCGGGAAGCTCGTTTTATCAGCTATGATAAGCAATTTTACCCTTCAGCATTTTATCAACTCATTGTATTGTTCAACCAGTCGCTCAGCTGTGCGGAGTGACGAATATGAGATAAGTATGATCTGAATTAGAATAACGATTGAACAAAAAACGAAAATAGTAGTCACTCGATACAAGCAAGTGACTGGTTGAGGTAATCCTTCATCCTGGTGGTCCATCGTTTTAACCCGCATTCTAAGACTTTGGTAAAGTAACATATAGCAGCTAACTTCTTCCAGCAGCCATGCAAAGCCTATGCATTTAATGGTGAGTTGTATCCCTACCCGAATTCTGGACGAAATGTAAAATCCTGATCCGGTGGCAGGCGGATAGGGCTTTGAAACCAATGTCGTTTAGTTAAGCATTTATTTTCATAGTGGTTTATAATTTTGATAATAAGATCTCTTGGGTTTGTGTAGCCTGAGGTTCGATCGGTCGGGACGTACAATTTCTCTGGTGTGATAAACCATGCTATCGAATGCTTCGATGGAGTCTCTGATTCTTTTTCTTCCTAAAAGAGGCACGCCCATATCCACCATAGTGGCCAGTGCATGGGTTCGGTTGATTTTCTGGTCATATTTTCGATCTTCCCCGGCTTTGAATTCCTGGCGCACCTTT
>JBCDKO010000022.1:0-36158 GCA_038746525.1 Bacteroidota bacterium | reverse complement strand
CTCAAACGCCTTGGCCTTGGGTGGTTATTTCATCGCAGCTTTAGTACCACCAATTGTATAGAAAATTTGAATGCACAGCTTAACAAGTACCTTCATAACGTCAAAAGATGGAGACATTCACAACAACGCTACAGATGGGTAACAGCCGCATTGCTGGAAATACAAACGAACATGAGAAAAGTAGTGAACTATAAACACCTGCAGACCATGAGAGAGAAGCTCATAGAGGAGATGGAAAGAGTAGAACAAAACCAAAACATACATTCAAGCACAGCATAGTAAACCCTCTAAATTCCAACTAAGAATGAAACATTACCTCACCCTGATCACTTTCTTTGAGATTTCACCAAAAAACAACTCTAACTACCCCAAAAACTAATATTGCGTCTAACTCACGTTAACTTAGTAATAACTAGTAAACCTTCATTTAAAAACAATGACTTAGTTGGTAGAATCTCCTTCAGATTCTTCGGTCAGCCCGTCTAATGATAAGCCATCGGATGGTTGGATCGCAGGGGGAATCATCGTATTCTGCGCATTGTCAATATTAGGACTAGATAAAACGTCTTCTTCTTGTGTAGGAAATATAAAGCTGGTAGAAATAGACAATGTAAGGAGAGATATCGCAAAGCCCCAGGTTAATTTTTCAAGTAAGTCTCCTGTTTTTTTAACTCCCATTAGTTGATTTGTTCCTGATCCCCCAAACTGGCTCGATAAACCTCCTCCTTTAGGATTTTGTGCAAGCACAACCAAGACCAATAATACTGCAATGATTATGATAAGGGTTACGATTACTCCGTACATCTATTTAAGTTTTGATATTATGGCTGTAAAATAAGATTTTTTTTCCGGATAGTTCAAGCTTAAAACCTCATAGATTTCAATCGCACGCTTTTTGTTCCCTTGCTCTAAATAAATTTCAGCAAGGTATTCTGATGCTGTATTTTTATCCCATGAGGCGCTATTAGCGGCTAAATCATCTGTTGTTCGTTTAGACTCTCGGTTGTATTTCAAACTGGGGGATTCCTTTATAAATTTATCAATGATTCTTTGCTGCTTTTTATGCTTCTCTTTTACAATATCTTTATCTATGTTATCAAGCAATTTGGGTTCCGTAGATTTCTCTATTCTATTGCTTTGTCTGGTAGATCTCTTGCTTTTTACCAATTTTGCTTTTTTGATGATAGTATTTTTCGACATTGCCATATCACTAGTGTATGGTTTGGATGTTTCTTGCTTAGGGGTCGACTGGGCTGATTTCTTAATGCCATAATCTCTTAAAGTAGCCTTTGGTTTATTTTTATAATCTTTTCTTCTAGCCGTTAAGATTTTTCTCTTCTCACTTTGTGTTTGTTCGATACTTTCTTTAGATGGGATTTTGTCATTTTTGGTCTCATTATCCTTAGCAAAGTCAATAAAATCACCTTTAGAAGCTTTTAGTTTTCTAATGTAACTTCTGCTGGAAAATCTGGAAAATTTAGGTTCTCTTATAGCTTCTTTTGTATGCTTTTCTATCGAGTCGTCATCAGATAAGGTTGATTTCTTATCAGCTTTATTGTTTGGTATAGTCTCCTCTATTCTATTTGATCCGGCCTCTTTTTGTTCTTTCTCTAGAGCTGTTTCTTCTTTAGCTATGTGTTCTTTTTCCAGCGCTATTTTTTGCTCTACTTTTAAGACGAGTTCATCTTGCTGTTTTGCTAATTCCGTCAGTTTTTTATTGATGATCTCATCTTCGTCGATTTCTGATTTCTCTTCTTTTACTTTTGTTTTTTTTGGTTTTGGAGATTTGGTTTTTTCTGATTCAACCATTTCTTTTTCGATATCCTTTTTCAATTCCGCAATCTCTATCTTATGGCTTATCTCGGTTTTTTGATAGATAACTTCATCTTCTTCTATTTTATGTTGAACCTCAGCGAAATGAGCCCGAGAGGACTTAAGATTTTCCATATCATGTTTCAATTCTTCTAAGATTGCGTCTAAATCTCCGGATGGAACATTTGGAACTTTTGGACTTGGTTTCTTTTGCATTGTTTTTAGTACACCGGGTCGCTTATCTATGCTAGCCTGTTTACTTTCATTAGTAGATTCTCCTTCAACCGAACTTTTGGTTACTACTTTCTTCCTAACAAGTTTTTTTGCAAGAGGGGGAGGTTGACTTAGAAAAAATAAGTCTCCGTTAATATATTTCTTTAATAATGTACGATCAGTAGAATAAACTGCAGCTGAAGCAATTTTATTTTTCGTATCAGGTTGTTTTAACTCTTTGCTTCCCTTTGCCAATAACAGGCGTGCACTTAAGAAATAAGGGCTTTTATGCACGAGCTCTGCAATCTCCTCAAGATCAGATGATGAGATTTTGCTTGGATCTCTTAATAATATGATTAATTCGTTTTTATTCACGGGATTACATAGACCTAATTAAAGTTAAATATTTTCACCAATTTGCTACAGATGCATTGAATATATCTAATATTATTTGATCGAAAATTTCTTCCACAAACGTATCTTCATTAGAAGCTAAATCCAGGTCTGTATCATAATCAAGAAAAAAGGAAAAATTTTTGTCAAAGTCAAAAGTTGGATCCTTTACATTCACATAAGTGGCTGATACTGTAATTGTTATTCTTGATAGTGCAGAAAAATCGGCTTGATTTTGATTGCCTGTGTTAGCCGCTACTGGTGTGATAGTATAATTTGAAATATATCCGTCAATCTGTAAATCACCATTATTGTCAACTAATTCCAGGTTGGTGTTTTGCTGGTAATAATCCTTAATGGCTTCGGTAAATGTAACGCTCATAGTAGAAGGCCCTAGAGGAGCATTATTGTAAAATGTTTGAATTGAAATGGTTTTAACATCCGGTGAAATAGATGCACCCGTAAACGAATACATGCCACATCTTACGGTAGATGAACAAACAAGCCAGGTAAATAATGAGAAATTAAAGCTTTTCAATTTCATACTGCTTGATCTTTCTGTACAAAGTTCGTTCCGAAATGCCCAAATCATCTGCTGCGTATTTTCGCTTATTATTATTTTTTTTAAGCGCCTTAATGATTAACTCTTTTTCCTTCTTTTCAATAGATAGTGAATCATCTGCTTCGGTAGTATGGGTAATGTCCTCAATATCCGATTCGTAATCATTTTGGTTGGCAATGATAAGTCTGGGTTCTTCTTCGTCTTTTTTTTCGGGATTGAATTGATCCAGTTGAGCTGTTGAGGATTCAATATTTTGGAATAGCTGTTTATGATCTTCAAGAATTTCTGTGTCTTTGTCGGTCCCATCCAGCATTTTAAATACAAGCTTTTTCAATTCAGCCATATCAGCTTTCATATCAAAAAGTACCTTATATAAAATATCTCTTTCATTAAAATCTTTACTAGAATCTCTCCCGTTAATTAATGCGGGTAGGTTGTTTCCTGATTTTGGTAGATATTCTTTTAGTGAAGAAGCATCGATTTCACGTTCCATACTTAAGATACTTACTTGTTCAACCAGGTTCTTAAGCTGACGAATATTTCCAGGGAATCTATGAGATTTTAAGTAGGCTATCGCATCAGAAGTAAGCTTGATAGGATCTGTTTTATAATTCTCTGAAAAATCATAAGCGAACTTTCTAAATAAAAGCGCTACGTCGTCTCCACGTTCCCTTAATGGAGGAACATAAATTGGAACTGTGCTTAGCCGATAATACAGGTCTTCCCTAAATTTTCCATTATTTAAAGCTTCGAATAGATCAACATTTGTTGCAGCGATCACGCGAACATTGGTTTTTTGAACTTTGGAAGAACCAACCTTTATAAATTCGCCATTTTCCAGGACCCGTAAAAGCCGGGCTTGTGTGCTTTGAGGCATTTCCCCTATCTCGTCCAAAAAGATGGTTCCGCCATTAGTCACTTCAAAGTATCCCTTTCGGTCTCCGGTAGCTCCTGTAAATGCTCCTTTTTCATGTCCAAACAATTCTGAATCAATGGTACCTTCAGGTATAGCGCCACAATTTATCGCAATAAATTGACCATGCTTTCTATGAGAGAGGCTATGGATGATTTTTGAAAATGACTCTTTACCGGCGCCACTCTCTCCGGTGATCAGGACACTCATATCGGTAGGGGCCACCTGAATAGCTACTCTTATGGCATTATCCAACTTTGGAGAATTTCCAACAATTTCGAAGCGTTGCTTATTTGCCTGTATTTCCGAATCTATTCTATAGTTCATACTACTTCTCCAAATAATGTTGCTGCGGTACAGTCATTAACCATAACGTTTACATAGGTGCCTTTCGGATATAATCCCTGAAAAATAACCACCTTGTCGGCAGAATTTCTTCCTTGCATGCTATCATCAGATCGTTTACTTACTCCTTCAACCAGCACTTTATGTGTTTTGCCTAATTCCATTTGGTTTCTTTTAAATGACATGGCTCTTTGCCTGTCTATGATTTGTTGGAGCCTTCGCTTTTTGATCGTTAATGGAATATCATCTTTGTACTTCCTGGCCGCCAATGTCCCCGGCCTTTCGGAGTAAAAAAACATATAAGAAAAATCATACTGAACATAATGCATGAGGGACAGGGTGTCTTGGTGCTCCGCCTCTGTTTCCGAACAAAACCCGGTAATGATATCAGAGCTGATGGCACATTCTTCACCTAGCATTTCACGTATTGCGTCTACTTTATTGATATACCATTCACGATCATAGGTTCTATTCATTAGCCTTAACACTCTGGAATTTCCACTTTGTGCCGGCAAATGAATGTGTTTACAAATGTTTTCGTACTTTTTCATGGTATAGAGCACTTCATCTGTAATATCTTTTGGATGAGAGGTGGAGAACCTCACCCGCAGTTTTGAATCTATATTCGCAACCATTTCCAGGAGGTGAGCAAAACTGATGATGGGAATGTCTTCTTTTTTGTTTAAGCGTGCTTTGTTATTTTCTTCCGAAGACCATTTATAGGAATCAACATTCTGGCCAAGAAGAGTAACCTCACGATAACCTTTTTCAAAAAGTTCTCTTGCTTCCCTGACAATTGAATGGGGATTGCGACTTCGCTCTCTTCCTCTGGTAAAAGGAACCACACAGAAAGAGCACATGTTATCACAACCTCTCATAATGGAGATGAATGCAGTTACTCCATTTGAATTTAACCGAATAGGGGAGATGTCTGCATAGGTTTCTTCTCTGGATAGAAAAGTATTGATTCCGCGCTGGCCATCTTCTGCTTTTTTTATGAGGGCAGGCAGGTCCCGGTAGGCATCTGGCCCTAGTACCAAATCAACGATTTTCTCTTCTTCCAGCAATTTAGATTTTAGCCGCTCCGCCATGCAACCCAAAACACCAACCGTTACTTCTTTATTTTTCTTTTTTACGCTGTTAAAGTAATTGAGTCGGTTTCTTACGGTTTGCTCGGCTTTTTCACGAATAGAGCACGTATTGATTAAAATTACATCTGCGTCTTCAGAAGATGAAGTGGTACCAAAGCCCTCTTTTTTCAAAATAGCAGTTACTATTTCACTATCAGAAAAATTCATCTGACAGCCGTAACTCTCAATGTACAGCTTTCTTTTTGTACCAGGGCCATCGTCTTCCGTGGTCTTGAAATCACAAGCTTCCGGCTGTTTATCTTGCTCTTCCAGTAAATCTATATCGGCGATCAATCCTTGCATCTGGCAAAGATAAAACCATGGATGACATTTTGTCAGAACATTTTAACTCCTTTTTTCATAGATTTAGCGAAAAAGTTAAATGGCTTTCATAAAAGAAGTACGTGGATTTACTCCAACGTACGGTGAAGAATGCTGGTTTGCTCATAATAGTACCATCGTTGGAGAGGTGAAGATGGGTAATGGCTGTACGGTATGGTTTGGTGCAGTTGTGCGTGGTGATGTTAATTTTATCTCTATTGGTGATAACACAAATATTCAAGATAACGCAACCATTCACGGCACTTTTGAAAAGGCCGGCACAACCATTGGCAACAACGTCTCGGTTGGACACAATGCAGTGATCCATGGATGTACGATTGAAGATCATGTGTTAATTGGTATTGGCGCCATTGTTTTGGATCACGCCTTGATAAAGTCAGGATCAATCATTGGAGCGGGAGCTGTTGTGTTATCCGGAACGGTTGTTGGTGAAAATTCCGTTTACGGTGGTACTCCGGCAAAGAAACTAAAGGAAATGGATGATACCAATAAAGAAATGCTGAGAAGAATTGCAGATAATTATAAGATGTACGCTGGTTGGTTTCACTCTGAGGATTAAATTCCGGTAAATCAGGATCACAAAACGGCGATGACCGAGTTCTTGAACGGAGTTTTTAGAGGTGCCCTAAAGAGTTACAAAATCTTTTACAAGCGGAATACAGGCAAATGATGATTAAAGACTTTACACAAATTATTCGGATAATGATATGAACTTTTTTACACGATTACTACTCTCTTCCGTTGCAGTTATTATTGCTACTTACCTTTTGCCAGGCATAGCCATCACCGGGAACAGCCTGGATGCATTTATTACGTCCTTTATTGTCGCAATAATTATCTCTTTATTGAATGTAACGATAAAGCCCATTTTAATCATTTTCACTATACCCATTACGGTTGTTACCTTAGGATTGTTTTTGTTGGTGATTAATGCTTTTGTCATTATGATAGTAAGCACTATTGTGCCTGGTTTTATCGTGGATAATTTCTGGTGGGCGCTTATTTTCAGTATTTTATTGACCGTGATTAATGCGCTCTTGACTGATTTGAGCAAAAAGCATCAGAAATAAACCGGACATTGAGGGTCTTTACTAAGGTTAAGTTTAATTCTATAATTAAGTAAAATTTCGTGGGTTCCTCTGGATCCTTCATTCAAAGCATTGACTGTGGTGTCATAGGCATAACCGATCCTGAAATTCTCATTAAGGAGCAATTGAGTCAAAAAAACCAAAGCATCTCCACTTCTGTAAGAAACCCCGGCATAGGCAATTTTATCAAAAATGATGGTTCCGTTCAGATCCCAACCCAGCCGGCTTTGTTCCTGGTAGCGTATCAACGTAGAGGGACTAAACTTAACATTCCGGCTTAAATTTAAAATAATACCACCGGTTGCATAATAATATCTACTTTCTCTTGCTTCTGATACCGTACCCTCAATTGTGCTTTCTCTGTCTATATTGAAAAGTGAGTTTTCGATGATGTAAGGAACGGATATTCCAGCATACATGATAGGATTTGCAAAATACAAGCCGGCACCAAAATTAGGCGTAAATCTGGTGGGAGCCCCTGTAAGAAGTTCATCGTCCTGATTAAGAATGTTAAGATCGTTAAAATTTGATCTGCGGTTATCAAATCCGCCTGATAACCCCATGGCCAATATTCCCGAGTTTGTTCTGATTTTGTATGCGCCACTGAAATAAAGGGCTGTTTCTTCATGAACACCTATCTCATCTCTTGAAACCTGTAGCCCAACACCTAGCTGATTCCCGTGAAGCGCCGTATTGGCGGAGAAAATATTTGAGGTAGGCGCGCCATCTACATTGATCCATTGCTTTCTGTGCACGAATGTTGCACTAAAAATATTGAGACTCCCTGCATAGGCCGGGTTCAATGCCAGTCCATTGAACATATAGGTTGAGGTCACGGGTCTTTGCTGGCTCCAACCCAACCATACCGTACATACCGCTATAAGCGCGAAGATAGTTTTTTTCATTATTGTTAAGTTGTTCATCTAATTATCTAACCAATTCCAAATATCCCTGGAGCGGATCTTCCCCGGTTCCTAAATTTACTACGTAGAAATAGGTTCCGGAAGGAAGGACGAGGCCACCACCACCGACATTACTTACACCATCAAAACGAATACTGGAGTTATCATAACCGTCCACTTCGTAAATTTTCTGACCGGCTCGGTTAAATATTTTCACATTATTCGAAGGGAAATAGTCAATGCAGTCAATGAGGAAGAATTCATTCCTTCCATCTCCATTTGCGGAAACACCATTGTAGATATTCAGGGTTACGTTTATGGTAAAGTTCCTGAAATATTCACAGCCGTTTTCAGTAACAAATCTCACCTGATACTCTCCGGGGGATGCATCAATGAGCGTTATATCTCTACCCACGATCTCATTTGTTTCAAGGGAGGTCCATTCGATAGTTTCCGGTAAGTTGAATTCCGCAAATTGAAGAGTCGCCGATCCGGTAAATTGGTTAGTGGCTCCGTCTTCCGTTCGCAGACAAATGGAATTTTCTACGAATATGTCGAACTCAGGGATGA
The DNA here is from genome assembly GCA_038746525.1 of Bacteroidota bacterium. Lineage (GTDB taxonomy): Bacteria > Bacteroidota > Bacteroidia > Cytophagales > Cyclobacteriaceae > Ekhidna. Next base: position 27,888 of record JBCDKO010000022.1, on the reverse strand, counting down.
TTTCCTCATAACCTATGTCTACACGTGTGGAAATTGAGGTACAACCCGTTGCCATGTTTGTTGCTGTTACGAGATAAGTTCCCGAGTCTAGCTCGTTAACCTGAGATCCTACTGCATAGGGGTTAACGATATCTTCTGGCTTAAACCATTCAAAGCGGAAATTATCCGTCGCTCCGTCTACATTTGCGGTAGCACTGCCATTAGCAAGTAAACAATTATTTCTTGCGTTCACTGAAACGGATGGAGCGTTAGGCGTTTCCGAGTGATCAAGAATTTCAAAACCCGATTTCTCAGAACATTGTGTTATCTTATCTCTCACTTCAACAGTATACTTTCCATAATCAAGAGAGTCAATAAAAAATCCCGTTCCGATTTGATTATTCATATCATCAAACCAAGTGATATCTACTCCGGAAAGATTATCTATGACGATTTCCGCGAAGCCATCTTTGGGGTCAGAACAGACCGTGACGTCATTGGTTTCTATTTCAAATTTAGGAAGAATAAATTCATCCAATACTTCAACGCTGTCTACTACTGAGTTACAAAAATTATCTGATTCATCTATTGCTAGTGCTAATACATAGATGGTGCCAGATAAATTTTCTACGAAAGAGCCTATTTCATGTATGGAGGGATCATTATTAATGGCGTTTTCAGGGGTTGCATCGTCTTGGTTAAAGAACCAATAAAATTCATAGTTTCTGTCAGGTACTGGATTTAGAACGGCAACGGCAGCCCTTCCATTCTTATTACTACAATGGGTATTAGGGGAAACCGAAGTGATTAGTGCAAAATCGTCGTTTTCGTCCACTATTTCATAGGTTTCTACGGTAACACAGCCCGTTTCATTGTTCACTACCTCTACTGTGAAGAAACCTGCACTCAGCCCACTAACCGAATTTGTTGTCGCTCCAGGATAGTCCTCTGCGGATAAACTAGCACTGGCACTTACCATCATTCCGGCATACCACTGAAAATTGTAGTCGTCATTTTCAGGTTGACCATCCGCTAGCACGGTCAGGCTTCCATTCGGATTTTCGGGATTGCAATTCGTTTGTGGGTTAAATTCATCCAGTACAAGCACCGGGTATTCTAAATTTTCCATTACCTCCGTTTGAAATACCGAGGTAGTACAACCGAAGACGGTATGAGTTCCCACAATAAAATAAGTGACGCCGCCTACAGCCGAATCAAATATTGGACTGGTACTTATGTCAGTTGTGAAAGCGGGGGATGCACTTTGGTTTACTGGATTTTCTGTGTAAAAAGCGAAGGTATAATCTGCCAAATTATCGGACACCCCATCTTTTTGAACTTCTGTAATCTCAATTATACCGTTACCAACGCAATCAGTAGCGCTCGTTACATTAACAGAGATGATCTCTACTTCCACAGGTACATTTGGAACTGTGATTTGTTTTCTGGTGATACATCCGTTTGAAGGTTGCGTTACCTCTACGCTGTATATCCCTGCTGCAAGACCAGATAGTGTGGCTTGGTCAAAGCCCACAGGAACGGATCCGTTTGCAAGCGTGTCACCATTCAGGGTACCCGCACTCCCCCCGATATCTTCCGCTGCTCCGAAATACCATTGGAAAGTAACACCTGGATCGGTGGTCTGCGCAGTAACTGTTCCATTTGGAGTAAAGCCGGTCTGGCACGTTGAATCGGCGCGATCGAGGACAAGTACGACTTCAGGCAAATTTTGGTTGTCTTCAATGGTGAAGTTTACAGGATCTGAAACACATCCACTCGGCAGGTGGGTTATTTCCGCATAGTATTCATTAGTAGCTAAACTATTAACAACATACGGGTTGTTAACGATACTATCCAAAGAAACATTATCCGAAACCCGGAATACTTCCAGGGCAAATACGCCGTCAATAGCCGGTGATCCACCGTTTTCGTAGGTTTGATCATCGTATATCGCCTGTATTAGTTCAAAGGTACCGGTGCCGTTTAAGGAAGTACAGTTCGTGTTGTCCCCTGTTGTGTATTGGGAAATGACAGGAAAGGTGCTTTCGTTGAATACGGCGTAGGTTGCCGTAGCCACACACCCGGTGGAGTTTTTAGTGACCGTGACGGAATAATCACCCGAAGGAACGCCAATTAACGATGCTTCCGTATCCGCAACACCTGGAAATTCTGCAGATATATTATTTCCCGTGCTCTCACTTACCCATTGAAAGGTATATCTAGAATCGGTATGATCAAATCCATCCGCTAAGACTTCAATCTCACCGGCGTTGGTAGCCAGTACTCCACAATTTTGGTCGGGGACCAATCTTTCCAGGGTAATGAGTGGAAGCCTGGAACGATCTTCGATTTCTATTCTGACAGGAGCAATACTACAACCTGTTGCATTGTTTATGGCCGAGATAAAGTAGCTTCCGCTTTCCAGGTTATTAAAAGTTAAGGTAGACGGACTGCCCGATACAAAAGTTCCTGATCCCATGTCCAGACCATTCACTGAACCGCTGCTGACAGTTATGGTGTAATCTGAAATACTGCCCGGTGTAATGTCTGAATCGTCGATGACAAATTGCCCGCTAGTTGGTACATCACATAAAGAATCAGGATTCACCTCTATGCCACTAATAGATAAAAGAGGAATTTCCTGGATTTCTGAAATATCTGAGATTAAAAAGGAATTACAATCTATAAAGGTTGCTCCGTCGGTTACCTCCACGGTATAAAATCCATTGGGTAAACCAGAAATTACTTCTCCATTGACTCCTCCAATTGTATATCCGTCCGCGCTTACATTATTTCCTTCACCGGTTTCAGGGTCTGCCAACAAAGAGTCAACATCAGTGGAAGAACCTTGATACCAGGTGAATGTGTAATCGAGCGCGTCAAATCCACCACCAGCATTGCTAACGGAAACGGAAAGTCCCCCGGTCCCTGTGGTTGGATCACAGTGGGTATCGAACGCATCTTCCGTTATTACTATAACCGGATCTTCGGTGATGTCTTCGATGGCGAAATCAAGACGGGTTTCACAGCCATTCAGCGTATTTCTAGCGATCACATAATAGTCACCCTCAGTAGTGTAATCTAACTTGGATGAATCAGTCGTAGTAATTTCAATTCCGGTTAATGCAGGGTCATCCAGCCAGGTAAATTCATAATCTCCCACATTATCCGGGCTGACCGAACTAACAATAAATCCTCCGTTCCCTGGAGTGCAGTCACCAATATTTTCCACCGTGCCTGTAACCGAGATAACTTGAGGATCATTGAATATATCAAAAAGGACTGTATCCTGACATCCATCACTGCTAAGGCTCTCTGCAACAATGGCAAAACTCAAACCATTTGGTAACTCTCCTAGACCATCTATTCTTATATCATCATTTATTCCATCGACATTAATAGCGTCCAATGCTATGTTAACTTCAAAATCTTCGTCTCCATTTACATTTGTCGCACCATTTGCGATTGAAGTGTAATTTGCACCATCAAACAAAAAGAACTCAAAATTAAAATCCTCGGGATTACCATCATAAGTGGCTGTGAGGCTAAATGATCCATTGTATTCTATTCCTCCATCGGCACCATCAGCGCAATTGGTATTATTTGTTTTGTTAAGATTGGACAAAACAGGTGCTGGAGGTTCTTCAAGAGAGAATGTTAGCACTGCAACAGGACATCCGTCTGAGCTTATCGGTGAAGCAGGATCCCTTCGAACAATCACTGTATATGTTCCCGATTCTAGACTATTAATAGTTACTGAGTCTTCTTCTGGGTCTGTAGTTGTCCCATTGTTGAAATTTGTTAAGCCTATTATGTCACCATCACCTATTGGCGGATCAAAAGGAGCGCTTGAATTTGCATCTGGCTCAATATTTTTTATTCCACTAAACAATGTAAATTGATAGTGTTTAGCACTATCACCAATTGTAATCGCATTAGTCACAATGTTTATTTGCAAACTTCCATTAGATGGGTCGCAGTCAGTAGGATTAGTTGGAGTAAAAGTGACAGTTGGTGGGTCAGCCTCAGGTATACTTAGATTGAGTATCTCTACGCATCCGTTGTCCAGCCGTATCAGCGCTGTATAATTAATCGCAGGTACTTCGTCCAGAATCAGTCCGGTAGCGCTTACTGTTACTGCAGGATTTGTTGTTGCCACATTTCCGGTTCCATCTTGTATAGTCGTATTTAAAAATGGTCCTACTCCTAATGCTATCTCATTGTCTGGCAGAGTATCCCCACCAACGTACCACTCCACTGAGATATTGGTACCAACCACTGGATTATTTACTTTTATTGCACTGGATAAATCTATACTTCCATCTAAATCAAAGCAATCCGTAGGGAATCCCTTAGCTATTGAACTTTCGTCTATTTCTATAGTTGGTCCATCATATGTAATAGTAAATACATCACTAATAACTTCACATCCTGTGGTAAGATCAGTTACGCTTACGATGTAATTGCCGTCTGCAAGTCCGGAGAATGTGAATGAAGCAGAGGGACCAGTCTGCGTTGCAGATTCGATGGGTGAGGAGGAAAGACTTATGCCCGATCCCTCAAACAAATCTGCTCTGTAATTCGCGCCAGCTCTTGAATCGGCTCCCGTACCTGCATTTACATCAAAGCTTAAGCTTCCGTTGGGACTAGTGCATCTAAGGCTTGGATTCGTATTTTGATTGGAAATAACCGGATCTACCTGTTCAGGTAAAACATCCAGGTAGGTATCGTAAGCACACCCACTCAATTTACTGGTCACTACTAAGCGATAAGAACCGCTGCTAAGCGAATCAAATGAACCGGTACTGTTTGAATTGATCGTATTTCCGGTTAACAACAAAGTGAAAGTATAATCTGATGTTGTTCCACCCACATTAGCGCTAATTTGTCCCGTAGGACTAGAAAGATTACAACTAATTTGAGGTAAGATTGAGGTATTGATATCCCCTGAGAAGTCATCTAAATCCTGACCTACGGTATATACTTCCTGATTCGAAGAACAACCTGATAATGTATTGCTAACAACAACGGTGTACGGACCGTCTTTTAATTGCGTAAAACTTCCGTTGTTTTGTGTGATAAGAAGGCCACTTGTCCCTATTCCTTCATATAGTGTGACTTCAAAATTCCCGGAAGCAAAATCGATCGGTCCATTATCATCTATAGCCGTCACGGTTAAGGTTCCATCGAAATTGATACCTGGAGAAGCATCATCACAGACGGTGTTAGGCGTTGCGATGGCGCCTGGATCCGGGATATTAAAATTGGTATTGACTGTGATGGTCTGAGTGTTAAAACATTGTGTACTAATTTCTCTCGCCAAGACCGTATAATCACCAGCAATTAGGCCATTTACCTGAGAATTATCTGCATTAAAATCTAAGGTTCCGTTTCCTCCAACATCGTTATCATCCAATGGATTAGATGTATCATTTCCAAAATACCATTCGAAAGAAAACCCATCATTTCCCACACATTCGGTGCATCCAAGATTTAATGCAGTACCATCTACGCTGGCTGAGATTGAAGCATTACCTTCACTACAAAAAGTTTGTGGAGTGATCAATGTAGTAGTTATATCAAGCTCATTAGGATCATCCACTACGGTTAAGGTGAGGTCTACGGTTTTACAACCCGTTTCGTTATCTCTGGCGAAAACGGTGTAATCACCGGCAGGCAAACCATCCAGTACATTATCTGTAATTACATATCCGTCAATAGAAACATTAGCACCTTCACCTAATTGATCGTTAGAAAGCAAATTGTTTGAATCAGCAGTGCTACCTTGATACCACTCCCAGGTATAATCACTGGGATCAAAAGGTATTTCATCAATCTCAATGGTGATATTTCCATTGGGATGAGCCGGGTCACAGGAACTATTCGGGTTGATAAGCCTGTTCGCGGTAAAAGTCGGAAGCTCGGATACCTCATCTACTATGACATCTTCAAAAGCGCTACAGTCCAGGTTATCGTTGGTGACCCTGATTCTGTAATTCCCGTCTTGCAATCCCGTAAAAGTATGCCCTGTTGATCCTGTGCTTACGGTGATATCAGATATGGAAGTAATTTCATTATCAAAGCTGAAACCATCAAAAATTTCGAACGTGTAAGCCCCCGGTTCTGCATTGGATTGTGCGGTTACCAGGATCTGTCCATTTCCATTGAGGCAGAATTCATCGGGAGTTGAGGTAGTAGTAATGATCGGATCATCCGGTTCATCATCAATCACTACGGTTACCGGATCTGTCGGACAGTCAGTGGCTGCATCTACGGCCAATACAGTGTAGTCACCTCCGGCCAGGCCTTCAAACATTCCGGTACTATTACTTTCAATGAAAAGAGAGGCATCCACCGTAAATCCGGAGTACAAACTAAAAGTATAACCGGATGCAGGGGTAACTCCACTTCCCGCATCGATGCGGCCATTGGGTACGCCACAGCTTGTATTAGGTGTCAAATCGTCTGTATCAATCGTTAAAAAGCTCTCTGTGATATCATCTACGATGGTGACGGTGGTGGTGTCGGTACAGCTGGTAGCTGTGTCTTCCACGATAACCGTGTAGACTCCGGCGCTTAGATTCACCATTTCCCATGCTCCGGCTCCAAATGCTGCCGGATTGTTGCCCGGGTCAGGAATTTCATTTTCTGGTAGTGTGTTAGCCCCAACAAACCAAGTATAGTCAAAGGCATTTGGATCAGTTGATCCACTGACTTCTGCCACTGCAATTCCCGTAGGATTAGCGCCACAGGTGGTATTGGGTTGTTTGGCGGATGCTGTTAATACAGGAGGGATGGATTTATCTTGTACCAGAATTGAATTCATTAGAACAGAGCAAAGAGTACTATCGTTTTCAACTTTTACCGTGTAAAGACCTGGTTGATTTACTGTATAGGTTGGACCCTCAGCATCAGGGGAAGGTTTTTCCGAATCGCCATCGTACCAGTAAAAATTGTAATTAGCGGTAGTGCTATCAACACTGGCTGCTATCTCTCCCGTACCACCACAAGTCGTGATGTCGGTGACAATGGTGTTGATAGTATAGCTCGGTTCTAAGATCCCGATTTCCAGCTCACCGGTTTTACTACAGCCCGTGGATTGGTTCGTAATCGTGTAGCTGTAACGGCCGTCTGGCCTATTTTCTAATAAATTGCCAGTCGCAATCACATTGGTGTCGTCTAGTCGATCTGACCATGATACTAAATAGCCATCTGCTTCTAGTAACTCATCAATATTTCCCGTAGTAGGATCTATTTTGTATGCATATGCAAAAGCGGAACCATTAGGATCTTTACAATTTGTATTTTTAGTTTGTTCCTCGGATTCAACGTCAAATTGACCTCCTACTGAATCGATCTCTACAGTATGACCTTTCGAAAGACAGGAAGTCTCCGTATAGCGTGCTTGCACGAAGTACGTACCATGAGCCATGTTGGGGAACTTACTTCTGGTGTGAATGACACTGGTACTACCTTCCTCATCATACCAATTAAAGGAGAAACCACCATTTTCGGTAATGATGGAATCAGAAGAAAAACGATAATAGGCTTCAGCTTCGCCGTTATTCGGTAGTGAATCAATACACTTTTCGTTGGCTTTCGTTTCAGACTCTATATCAAAAGTATCGGAAATAACGGACGTGCTGTCAATATTATTATCGGTTCTACATTCAGGAATGGTGGAGGTTGGCAGAGGATCCTGTATAGGCAAAGTGCCGGTTCCATCGTCATTAATCACGACAAATAGTTTAAATGTAACCCCTATTCCGGTAATCGTATCTTGAATAGATACTGTAGTGTCCGGCGCAAAATTTTCTAAAATAGTAACTTTTGTATCGAGGTATTCCGCACCGGTTTCCCTGGGATCACCGGCATAATAACTGATCGGAAGGTTGCCGGAAACCGCAATATCTCCATTATTCGTGATTTTATAAGATACTTTGGTGTCAGAAGAAAAAGGACATTTCATAGAGGTGGCGCTTAGTGCACTATCAAACTCAATGTCTGCCGACGCAAAGACCACACAGCCATTATTATTCAGTATCGGCGCCTGATTAATAAACGTATTTAGCGGCCGACTGGGAAAAGGTATTAAACTGCCATCCGCATATTCACAACTATCCTTGGAAAATTCTTTTGAATGATCTTGTACTTCCCTGGGGATGGTAAGGTCGTCGTTTACGTTTACGTTGTAATAGGCGTGTTGGTTCCACACTCTTCTCGCCGGCATCCATGCCTCTTCGTCGGACTCGTAAACCCTTACCTGAGAAAATTGCGTGTTATTATAGTCGTTAAATGGGGTATTATTATCGGTAAAACACGTCAGACAAATTTCACTGGCACCGTCACCGTCTACATCCGCGATTACGGGATATTCCTCTTGCGTGCGGGAGACACAGGCAACCTTGTTTCTTATGCTGGTGGTCTTGTCTCCATTCCCGGTCCCGTCTACAATTATCAATGATTTTTCACTCCTGTAAGTGACTTCCACCGCACCGTCTCCGTCAAAATCAAATAAGGAGCAACCGGTAAATCCTGAAGAGCCTTCATCGATTCCAAGAACCCAGTGGATATCCAAATTCTCATCCAGGGAATAGAGTTTTTGATTCATCACGAAGTTGGCATTGAGCTGACCATCGTTATCTACATCTCCGATATTTATTCTGCCCGGTCCTCTTGCAAAATCGTTGGATGGATCGTGGAATGTCATAACGTTTCCATTATATACGTCCCAGAAAAAGATGGTTGTTTCTCCTTTGAATTCTTCACTGCTCGTGCCTAAGGCCCCCGATATAATCAGGTCAATATGGCCGTCTAAATTATAGTCTGCAGCAGAAGCGGAAGACCACTGATCCGTCCACTGTTGATAATATTTTGGATAATAATTTCGATTTGCGTCGATGTCTTTATGAATGTCCTCATCCATGTCTCTAACGAGTGTCCGGGTGCCTGCCGCTTCGTTGATGGCCCACAGTTCATTGCCGGAGACCAGTTCTAATCCGGCGCAGTCGTCACACACGGTATCTGCCAGGATATCTACCGCCAGAGCGCCGTGGATGAATGCTTTCCTCCAGTTCACTCCCGGTTCACCGGCAATGATGACGTTGCCTGTTGCCGCGTCTACCACCTCATTTCGGTAATAAATTTCCACATCCCCGTCTTCGTCAAAATCTGCGAAACCGGGAATACCGATGGACTGTTCCCGAGAGGCTTCCGCTTCCCATTTCAGCTGGAGTTCGCGGTCGAAAAGGGCCATTTTCCGTCCTTTATTTTGGGTGACTAAAATTTCACCCGATCCGTCACCGTCAATGTCCGCTATGGCCGGAGTATTTTCAGGCTTAAAGCTTAAATTGGTATTGCTGTGTAAGGTTGCCCCGGTTGCCCCATTCAAGACAAAAACCGAATTTCCTAAATTATTGGTCACCACTACTTCAGGGATTCCATTTCCATCCAGATCTCCCACCACCGGACTGGCATGACTGGTTGCACTTTGGTCTTCGGAACCCCATTGAAGCCTGATTGCAAAAGTAGTTACCTTGATATCGTCGACACAATCGACCTCATTTCCGAAAAAGAAACCCTCACAAGTGCTATCTTTAGCACAGTTTTTTCCATCGTAGCAATCGATAAGGCCATTGCCATCATCGTCTAGACCATTGTTACAAATTTCTTGCCCAAAAGTGGAGAAGGTTAGGGAAACCAGCGTTAAAAAGAAGGAGCATTTAAAGTTGTTGTTCATTACTAAGCCAATTGAATTAAAAGATCAGGTAAACGAATCTTTTGAAAAACCCGCCTTTTGGCCCAACGTTTCGTTACCTAAAAGTTCAAAAGCCTGGTTTACGACCGGTAAACCAGGCTTTTGAAATTCCGAAAGCCCCGATTTGAACCAAAAATCCGGTTTTGCAAAGGATTCTACATATTCATTAATACAAATAAACAGGATGATGTAACCCTTCATTCTGATTAATTTTTTAGAATCTTTTGAAAAACCCGTCTTTTGGCTTAACGCTTCGCTACTCAAAAGTTCAAAAGCCTCATTTACGACCGGTAAACTACGTTTTTGAAATTCCGAAAGCCTCGACCAAAAATTCAGTTTTGCAAAAGATTCTCTTAAATTATATTCTAAAAAAGCAGGTTTCTCTTTTAAAGTTATTTATTCTGTTTCTTATGAAGAAACAATAAAAAAAGATTACCATTACTTCGAAAAGTTATTTAGCTCAACCCGGCAAAATTTTAGATAGAGCATAAACAACATCAGACTAGCGGGCAAGCAGCATACTTCCGGATCCGGAGAGGCCCTCTTCATCACATTTCAACACGTAATAATAGACCCCTTCCAAAACCTGGGCACCACTAAAGGTGCCATCCCAAATGCAATTTCCCTGGTCAAAAGATTTTATTGGAGCAACGACATTTCTGCCTTTGGCATCGAATATATACACTTCACAAATGCCTTCAAACTCTTCGATGTTTAGTATTTCCCAGCAATCATTGATTCCATCGCCATTGGGAGAGAAGGTTTTCTTGGGGCGCAGGTTGTCAAGCAGTACAACAGCCGAGGTGGTGTCCATACATCCATTCGGATCAACCCCCGTTAATGCGACCGTATTAAACTGTGATTGTGGAAAAAAAGTAATCGTTTCCGCTGCCGGATTATCTATAAATTCTTCAGGCTGCCACGAAAAATCACGGTTTATATTCATTGCCCGTAGCCGTATGGATATTCCTTCTTCCAGGGTGATGGTATCACCGGCAACATCGGGAAAATCAGGGAAAATAATATTCGCGTTTAACGGGAAGTTAATGATCTGTAAGGAGTTGGTTACTTCACAACCGATGGATGTTTCAATAGTAAGTGAGGTGTACACGGTATCGGTTCCGAAAGGTGTAATGACCCCAATTGACTCGTCGGTTGAAGTAGCTGTAGTGTCACCAGTGGTGTGTCTTACGATCCATGAATAGCTATTTATAGTATTAGCTGGAGGATCAGTAAGACCCACTGTAAGAACCTCTTCCGGACACTTTTGAATGCCATCGTCATGGTTGAACTGAATGGATGGAGTTTCTGATACGTTAAAGTTTAAAGCATCAGAGTCCACGCATCCGTCCTTTGATTCGGAGTAAACGATGGTTGGATCATACCTTGTGTTTAAATGAATAGTAAATGAACCGGTAGAAGTTGGAGATAAGCTGATGGTCTCTGCCGTACTGTCTTCCGTACTGAATGGTGGATCTTCTAGCAGCCATTCGTATTGTAATTCAAATCCATCTGCACCCGTAGAAGCCGCTGAGAATGTAATAAAATCAACGTTGTCACAGGTTTCCTCGGGACCGTCGATTGAGGAGTTGGGGCGACTCACTTTGTTTACCGTTACACTGGTGGTTTCAGTTGTGCAATTATCCATGTTCGTAACTTCTACGGCATATTCCCCGGACTCATTTACGATGATTGATGCATTGTTTTCATCTGAAGGCCCAATGGTGCCTTCATTATTTAGCCATTGATAGGTAAAGCCCTCTGATGAATAATCCGGTACTTCCAGGGTAATTTCGTCACAAAAATCAGGTAGTCCGTTATTTAGAATGACTAAAGCGGGTGACGAACTTACCTGGATGGTGGTATCTGAAACTCCATCACTCACGCATCCTCCATCGTCTTGTAGGTAAAGGGAATAGGTTCCGGCGTCTTCGACGGTTATAGGATTTAATTGAATGGTGGAAGAAGTACTGTCCGTGCTCCCATCGGGTAAGGTCCAGAAATAGTTATAGTTATCACTGGTTATTGAGCTAGATAATCTTACTTCATCTCCTATACACAGGACATCAGAAGCGGTACTATTTATCTTTATCGTGGGTGTAGTGGGAGGGTCGCCGTCTAATAAAATAGGGTAGTCAACAATTGCACTTGTTGAACATTGCTTCTGCTTGATAATGAGTTGGATACTAGCTTTAGATTCTGAGGTAATGTTGACAGTAGTGCTGGACTGATTCGTTGGTTGGATGTTTCCATTATTGCTTAGAAGTTTCCATGAATAAATTGTATCGGGTGAGTTAAATGTTTCCAGTGTAAATGGGTGATTTAAACAAAAAGTAAGGTTCTGAGGCGAGATGATGGGGTCTATGCAGTTTCTATTCAGCATTATTCCCAGTGAGTTATTGGAATCTTCGGTGTACGCAATGTCCGGCTTTGCATCGTTATTGACATCCGCGATCATTAGAAACCTGGTTCTATCGCCGGTAGATAGTATAACTGGTTCATCAAACCTATTTTCCCCCAGGTTTTTGAAAAGATAAATTCCACTATCCCGGTTGGTGGACACCAAATCTAACCATCCGTCCCCGTCTATATCACTCAGATTAATACCCCAAATATTTGTAGCAGAGATAGTTATAGTTGCATTGTTTAAATCAATAAGCCCACTGCTTTGATTCTCCAATAAGGTGATGAAGCCATCTTCCTCCATGATAGCCCTGCTGGCTGTCACTACTTCAAAATCACCGTCTTTATCCAAATCCCCGATGGCAATATCGATTACATCCCTCACTTCCACTTTATGATTAAGTTGGAAAGAAAAATTATCGACGGTGCTTAGATTTTTGAAAAAACTGATGCTTTCATCCTTTCTGATTGGGGCAATTACTAAATCCTGATAACCGTCTCCGTTAAAGTCCGCAACTTCAATGATGTCTGTTGTTTCTCCCTCCGAGCTGAACTCATCTGCCGGTCCAAAGGTAAAATTTTGGGTATTTCTAAATAAGTGAAAAGTTTCATCGGTACCATTACCAACAACCAGATCCAGGTAACCGTCTCTATCAAAGTCAGCGGCCCTTATCGTACCTGGCAGTAATTCGTCTGGTAACTTCAATGCGAGATCCGGAGGATTAGCAGAAAAGTTTCCGTTCCCGTTATTCTTTAGAACAAAAACATCATTTCCTGAGCTACTACTTGATGAGAAAGCGAGGTCATTGTAACCGTCATTATCCAAATCGGCGCAGACAACGGAAAAAAAGCCTGATTGGTTTTCTTCAATGTCAAGAGAAGTTCTTTCAAAGCTTGTATCCGGGAGCTTACCTGTGGTGTCGATGTCATTAATAAAAATAGTGGCTTCCGTTCCCCTTTGATCAGTGTGTCTGTGAACAACAATGATGTCTTGTTTATGGTCACCGTTGAGGTCACACATACAAAGATCAAAAGCGTCAGACTGGTCCGTGCTTTGAGTATAATCAGTATCAAACGTAGCAATGTCTGACCCCCCGAAGCTCAGGTAGAAGCGCTCACTCGATTGAGCCATCTCCCCGTTGTTAAGTACGAAGATGGAAGCGTTGGGAGCACCTGCGGGAACCGCTACCTGAATAAGATTATTGCTATTATAAGTAACGGTAGCCTCTACGCCTCCAAAAAATACGCTCGGCGAGCCGGAAAAATTACCGCCTGAAATTTCTACCGTCGCGCCAAATTCAGCCGAGGGAATGGAGACGTGATTAATAAAAGGCTGTTGCGCCAAGGATATCGTTGGTATCCAAAGCGAAACCAAAAAAATACTTTTTAATTTGTTACCTGCAAAACCCATGCTTTTGAAAGTTGTGGACGTTTTCTGAAATTGTCTCTTCTGGCCCTTGCCTGTTCAATATTACCGGATTCAAACACTACGACGTAGTAGTAGCCTCTTGCAGAAGAAAACCCCACCAGGGCGTCGTGGAAGCCTTGCTGAAAGAGCAGATCACTGTAATTTTGAGCATTCTGAAATTGGTTAAAAGCGCCGGCGATGACAAAGTTTCCCGTCGGCAGCTCTAATAAATGACTTCCTCTTTTTACCACTAGTTGATCGTCTGCGGTAGCCAGTTCTTCATGTGTGCGGAAATCCTGGGTCAGCTCAGGATCGCCTTTTTCTATTTCTTCGTACTGATCTTTGGTCAGCGCGGGAGTATTGCTGATGAACGTGGCCTGCCTTTCATTAATCGCCTTGTCCCACTTGACAATGTATTCCATACCTCCATCAGCTAGCACTCTTTCGTATTTAATTCCTACTTCTTTGGAGCCATCCGGGAGTTCGCGTTCCAGGTGCCCTTTATCGGAGACCTTGAGGTTTTCCACATCATCAGTCGGCACCCAGCTAATCACCACGTTTTTGTCGTTGCTTTCAGTAACCTTTTTTTCCAGGCGAATTCCTGTTTCCTGTTCTCCAAATTGATTGGTTCTGGTTAATTCTGCATGTTCTTCCCTATGATCCCACTCGTAGGTTATTGCTGTTGGAGTTTCGGATTCAACATCCGGGTTGTTTATGGTTGAGTTTGATCCAAGGATTCCCAAATTATCGTCTTCCGTATCCAAGTCTTCGGGACGGCTTTCCTGCAATTCCGCAAGTTTTTTTAGCCTTTCCAGTTCTGCTTTTCTGGCTCGTTCCTCCGCGGACAATCTATGGCTTTTGATAAAGCTGGATACATGTTGTGCATGTTCCTTTTTAATTCCCAAGTGATAGCCGAGTGTCACTTCCAGTGTTGGCCCCAGCTCTGAAGAGATGGAAGAATTACCTAATTCATAAGAAAAGCCGATACCCAGCTTTTCCTTGATCTTTGCTCCTACTAATCCGATAATGTTTGAATTTTGCCTGTAGGAAGCGCCTACCCACACCACGTGGTATAAATGAGCAATGAGAACGGCCTCATACTGATCCGGCACCACATCGCTGTATCGGTAGATAATATGTGGTTCAAAAGCAAATTCGTCGCTAATATGCCCCCGGTAATTTGCTTTGATGAGCATATTATCCGTGGGAGAAAACTCCGGGTTGGAAATTTCGGTTTGTGTTATCGGGCTGTAAGAAAAAAGATTGGGTAGGGCCATTCCAATATTGAAATGCCCGAAATGATACGTAACCCCAACGTCTCCCAAAAAAAATGTTGATTGATCCAGGAAGCCCGCGATGGCCGGGTCGTCCGCTCCATCTGCTAACTCATTCAGATCAACGGAATTGATTCCCGCGCCCAGCGACATACCAAAACGCAAAAAATGGGTCCTATCGATATTCAGTAAATAGGAGCCGGTCACTTTTGCGGCGGAAGTATTGAGAAGCCCTTGTGAGATATTAAATGCAGCCGCCCCAAGTCCGATACCTCCTTTTAACGGTACGTGAAAACTGAGGTCTGAGAGCTGAGGTGCGGAATCAATGTTTGTCCATTGGTCTCTGTAGCTTATAAAAAATGCGGCATGTCCCTCTACGCCTGCGTAGGCGGGATTATAAATATACGGATTCATGAAAAACTGATTGTAAACTTGTGGTTGTTGAGAGAATCCGGAGGATATGATCAATAACAATGCACTAAGTAAAAAACCTTTCACCCCTTGTCGAAATCGATTGTTTAAAAAGAAAAGTAGTTTCAAATAAAACCCTTGATCATAAAATAATACTCGAAATTATAGAAATTATTGTATTTCATCTTATTAATGACAGATATCTATCGGCTGATCAAAGAACTTCATCTAAATTTCAGCTGCTATTGCGAAAAATTTAAAAAGGAAATTCTAAGTAGCCAATTGGCTTTTTGTATACTTACACGTTGATAGTTTAATGATGAATCGTATTTTATGGTTGATAATCTTTTTCCTGAGTTCGTTTTCCGGTTTTTCTCAATATTGGTTTGGTCCTAAGGTAGGATTGAACTACATAAACCACGTGTACCAGGAGAATACCTACGAATCGGATTCCTTTAATGTCCCCAAGAATTTCAATTTTCAGTCTGGGATGGCCTTCAGCTATACGGCCTCAGATATGTATGCTGTTTACGGTGAGTTGTTTTATGAGCGTATCGGAAAAAAAGTAAGGGATAAGCAAACTGACGGGCAACTAGTGAGAACGGAAATGACCAATCACTTTATTTCTGCTCCCGTTATGCTCAGGATTACTTTAGGCCGGTTACCTGTCCGTTATTATCTCAATGCAGGGCCCCGACTGTCTTATTGGGTTGCGGGATCCGGTAAAAGAGACCTGGATGAATTTGAAGAGTTCCTGGAAGTGGATGAAGTGGATTATAAGATTACCTTCAACTCCTCCAAAGCCAATGAAGCAGACCTGGGCCGGGCCCTGGTAAGTCAACCTAACCGACTACAGTTTGGCTTGACCGCCGGTGTTGGTATGATTTTAGAACTAATAGGAGAAAAGAGGTTACAACTTGACTTCAGATATACCTGGGTTCATAGCAACATGGGCACAAATAATGGGGAAGATGATGTGAATTTTAACAACGTGACGCACCAGGAAAACTTTGAATATTTTCATAATATAGCTACTGTAGGAGTTGCCTATTTATTTGGATACAATAGCAAACTTCGCAGAAAAGGGAAAAGCACAAACAAAAAGAGCAACAAGAAGAAAAAATAAGTTGCAGACTTGATGCAAAATGTGAAGGGCCCCTCTAAAAACCCGCTTTCAATTTTTGAGTTGATCTTTTTTCCTGATACTTCGAGATCAAAATACTTATTTAACGCTGCTAAACTCCGTTTTTGACGTCCTGTCTCAGAAAAAAATCGCTACCTCAAATTCTTGGACTGGATTTAGAGGTGCCCTTGACCCGAAAAATTCGGGTGTTATTCATTGAGATGAGGTAACACGTTGAATAGTAGATAATTGATTTCGAATGAGATGACAAAATCGTTCCCCAAATTTGAGGAATCAACAATCGTCCAGTATGAATATTAAACTACGGTAAATCAATTACTTGAATCAACTCACCACTATTTTTGGTGAATAATGCGGGTTAAACTACAATATTCACTATCTTCCTGGGCACAATGATTACCTTCTTTGGTGACGTACCACCGAGCCATTTTTGAATAGTTTCATTTGCCATGGCTCCTTTTTCAATTTCTTCCCTTGCTGCATCCCTGGCCAACCGGATTTTAGCGCGCATTTTTCCGTTCACCATGACCGGGTATTCGATAACGTCCTCAATCACGTACATTTCTTCAAATTTTGGGAATGATGCGTCAACCACTGACGTTTCGTTACCCATCAAATGCCATAGTTCTTCTGCAATGTGCGGAGCAAAAGGGGAGAGGATAACAGTCATTGGTTCTAATATGGCTAGTTTGTTACACCCCAGAGAAGAAAGTTCATTCACGGCAATCATAAATGTACTAACAGAGGTGTTTAGCGAAAGGCTCTCCGCATCTTCAGCTACCTTTTTGATGGTAGAATGAAGGATTTTAAGTTCTTCTTTGGTAGGTTCACTATCGGATAGGCTCAATGAATTGCCTTGATGGAATAGTGACCAATACCTTCGTAAGAACTTAAAAACTCCCTCAATTCCATTGGTATTCCATGGTTTGCTTTGCTCAATAGGCCCCAAAAACATTTCATACATGCGGAGGGTATCCGCCCCATATTTTTCTATCAGATCGTCAGGATTTACTACGTTGTATTTGGATTTGGACATTTTTTCCATTTCCCACCCGCAGTGGAACTTTCCATCCTCTAAAATGAAATCTGCGTCTCGATCTTCGGCCCGGGCTGCTTTGAACGCACGAATATCCAAAATATCGTCTTTCACCATGGTTATGTCCACGTGGATGGGTATGGTTTCAAACTGCTCTTTAAGCCCTTTTGAAACATATTTGTTCTCCCCGCTTACCCGGTAAGCCAAACTAGACCGTCCTTGAATCATTCCCTGGTTTACCAACTTTTTAGCGTACTCATCCACTTTTATGATGCCTGAATCATAAAGAAATTTGGTCCAGAAACGCGAATAGAGTAGGTGCCCCGTCGCATGTTCCGACCCACCTAAATAGAAGTCTACGTCTCGCCAGTAGTTCAGCGCCTTCTCACTACAAAATTCTTCTGTATTGTGTGGGTCCATGTATCGGAAGAAGTACCAGCTACTCCCCGCCCACCCGGGCATAGTGGATAGTTCGTAGGCATTTCCGTTGTGGTTCCAATTTTCTGCCCGGCCTAATGGAGGATCTCCGTCTTGGGTAGGTAAGTATTCATCTACTTGTGGGAGGTTTAAGGGTAGCTGATCATCAGGGATCAAATGAGGAATTGCCTCTTTATCGTAATATACCGGAATAGGCTCCCCCCAGTATCGCTGACGACCAAATATGGCATCTCTAAGCTTGAAATTGACTTTTCGTGACCCTATTCCTCTCTTTTCTACTTCCCGGATTCCGGTCTCCATTGCCTCGGTGGGGGAGAGTCCATCTAAAAAATCTGAATTGATTATGTTACCTTCTTTGGTAGGATCCGCTTTCGTTTCCGTCAATTTTTGAGCGTCGTTGATTACTGTTATTGGCAAATTGAACTGTTTGGCAAAGTCAAAATCTCGTTGATCACCACTAGGCACTGCCATGATGGCGCCGGTTCCATATCCGGCTAAAACATAGTCGGCAATGTAAACAGGAATTTCCTGCTTTGTAAAAGGGTGAATCACGTTACTGCCCGTAAAAACACCTGTAATATTTTTCGCGTCACTCACCCGTTCTCGCTCGGAACGATTTATTACGGCCCTGATATATTCCTCTACTTCTTTCTTTTGCTCTGCTGTGGCCAGTTCACCCGCCAGCTTGCTCTCGGGCGCTATTACCATAAATGTCACTCCAAAAATGGTGTCTATACGCGTAGTAAATACCCGAAGGCTACGCTCCGATCTGGCGACCTTAAATTCAATCTCTGCGCCGTAGGACTTGCCTATCCAGTTTCGCTGCATTTCTTTTATAGGCTGCGGCCAGTTGATCTTATCCAAACCTTGAAGTAACCGATCTGCATACGCAGTAATTCGCATGTTCCATTGCAGCATGTTTTTTTTGACAACCGGATGCCCGCCACGCTCGGAATAGCCATCTTTCACTTCGTCATTCGAAAGCACCGTGCCCAAAGCAGGACACCAGTTTACGGTAGTTTCTGCCAAATAAGTGAGCCGGTATTTTAAGAGCAGGTTCTGCTTTTCTTTCTCTGAATACTTATTCCATTTCTCTGCTGATATGATTGGGGTATCTGCATCGCATGAGGCATGTACCTCCTTATTTCCGTATAGCTCCAGCTGCTTAATTAGCTTGTCGATGTGTTCTGCTTTGTCCGTTTTTTTATTGTACCAGCTGTTGTAGATCAACTTGAATATCCACTGGGTCCATTTGTAATAGTCCGGGTTGCTTGTGCGAATTTCTCTGGACCAATCATAAGAAAACCCTAGTGCCGTTAGCTGCTTTTTATAGCGATTGATGTTCTTTTCAGTGGTAATGGCAGGATGTTGTCCTGTTTGTATCGCATACTGCTCTGCCGGCAATCCGAAACTATCAAATCCTATAGGATGCAATACGTTGAAGCCTTTGAGCCGCTTGTATCTCGCAACAATATCAGACACAATATACCCCAGCGGGTGACCTACGTGTAGCCCAGCCCCTGATGGATAGGGAAACATGTCCAGTACATAATATTTTGGTTTTTCAGAATCGTTGGTGACCGCATAGATTTTTTGATCTTTCCAGTATTTCTGCCACTTTTTCTCAATTATATCAAAGTGATATTCTGCCACATTAATTATCATTTTATAAGGCCCGCAAAGGTAAAAGATGGATGGAAGATATCACTTTACAGAAACCCTTTTGGTTTTTTGATGTCCTTATCTCGAAAACTTTTTAAAATAGAAGTAAATGAAGAATGTACTATTTATTGCCTTAGTGTGCTGCATAGCAATCACTTCTCTGGCTCAGGAAAGCGATTCTACCAAAACCAAACCCAAGCAGATACCTCAAGATACTATCCCTTTGCCCAATGAAGAAACGGAGACAGAAGGCAACGATACACCTCGCATTATTTATTATCAAAGCACGGATAGTGATGCGTCTCGCAGAAGAGAAAGAAGAAGGGAGATAAAAACACTTAGCGGTACCATGAATCATAGCGGTGGATTTGGAGCGTTATCGTTCCGGAGTTCCAAGTTTAACGACGAATCCTTAGTGATGGCAGGATTGCGCGGAGGTTGGATCATCAACCGCACCTTAGGTATAGGTGTGGAAGGGCATGGGGTCATTCCCACGTCTCAATTTGAAAACATAGAGCCAGGTGAAGAGGTAAGGCTCTTAGGTGGTTATGGAGGTATGTTTCTGGAGCTTATCTTCTTTTCCAATGAAGTTGTGCACGTCACTTTTCCTACTTCCGGTGGCGCAGGATGGCTAGGATATCGCATCACGGACAATGATGCAGTTCAAGATAAAGAGGTTGATTCCGATGTTTTTTGGTACGTGGAGCCCGGGGCAAACCTGGAGTTCAATATCAGCAGAAATTTCAGGCTCGCATCCGGGGTGAGCAAGCGCTTTACGCAAGACTTTGAATTAATTGATACAGGCTCAGGGGCTTTCGAAAAGATTAACTATTACATCACGTTGAAGATCGGTGGTTTCTGATGAAAAAACATCCGCAAAGTTGCCCATGAGCTTATTGGGCAGGAGGAAATAAGCGCCGGGTAATTAAGGGAAAAGATCATCTCAAAAATTGAAAGTGGGTTTTTAGAGGTGCCCTTAAATTCCAGAAAGAATTTCAATTGATTTTTTTATATGGTAATCGGCCTTAAAGTCCTCTCTGAAAGAGTGTTGGACAACGCCCTCTTTATCAATGATGAAAGTACACCTCGCAGACATAAATCCAAAAAGATAGGTTGAGACTTTGAACGCTTTTAGTGCTTGTCCGTACGGGTCACTGAGAAGCGGAAACGGTAATTTTCGCTTGTTTATGACCTTGGCATGAGAGGTGACGGAGTCTTTACTTATGCCTACAATGTAAGCGTTAAATTGCAGGAACTCATCAAAATGATCACGAAAGCTACATGCTTGTGCCGTACACATGTAGGTGTTGTCTTTTGGATAAAAAAAGATGACCAGAGGCTTTCCTTTAAAATTTTGAAGGTTCACCTTGTTGTTATCTTGGTCTTTAAGTGTGATTTCAGGTATCTGATCTCCCTTTTTCAGCATTTTTTGTGAACCATAACAAGAGAAGAGGCAGGATGGTTAGATCCACCAGTACTGCAATAAACAGTGAGAGGGTAAGAAAAAGTCCGACGTAATAGGTGGCGCCGAAGCTTGAGAAGAGAAAGAGACAGAACCCGGCACACATAATGATGGTGGTAATGAGCATGGCGCTACCGGCATGCTTAAAAGTATTGCTTATCCTTTCCTCCTTTTGGTTGCGGTTGTTTTGGAGGTAATAGCTCATCATATGGATGGTATCATCTACCGCAATACCAAAAACAACTGCGAAAATAATAGATGTGGTCATTTTGAGGGAAATACCAAGCCAGCCAATGATTCCGGCGACCATTAGCAGGGGTATCAGGTTAGGGATGAGGCTG
Organism: Bacteroidota bacterium; assembly: GCA_038746525.1. GTDB lineage: Bacteria > Bacteroidota > Bacteroidia > Cytophagales > Cyclobacteriaceae > Ekhidna. The sequence goes on along the minus strand of JBCDKO010000022.1, from coordinate 6,573 downwards.
ATAATTAAAAGCTTCCATGACTTAAAATAGAGACCTAAAGTAACTCCGATCACCACGATGGCCGCAAGCAGTCCCTGAATCAGGTTCAGGGATAGTAACTCATGACTTTTATCAATCAGGTGCGTGGTGCCTGTAATTTGATAGTTAAGAAGAGCGCGGTCAATATTAGCGTCCAAGTAGGCTAGCAGCTTCCTGTTTCGCTTGCCCGTCTCGTAAGAACCCAACTCAGGGAAGAAACCGATGAGCCGGGCTACTTTGCCATCTTCGGTCACCAGTTTATCCATCCTTTTAGGATCAATTCGATTTTTTAATCGCAGCGTTCTTCGATACTCTCTTACGCTTTCAGGATTTCGATAATGTTGGTTTAATCCTCCATTGTTGACCATGGTCAAATACTTGATAATGGTTGCCGGAGATTGGACGTTGGCTACAGGATACTCATTTAACAAGTAATCTTCGATTTTCATCATTTCATCCAATACGGATTTATCCCAGATACTTAAGGTAGAGTCAGCGACTTCTACGCGTATTTCGTACGGTTTTGAACCACCCAAATTTTTATCTGCATATTCAAAATCTTGCCTTACCTGAGAATCTTCCGGAAGATCATCCAGTAAAAAAGCATTCACCTTGAGTTGGAAAATCCCAGGTATCACCAAACACAAGGATAGTAGCGTGACGAGAAGTATGGTTCTCTTTTTCTTCACCAAGGCGACGGGAAACCCTATCGGAAGTCCTATTACTTTGCTGGCACTGGAAAATCCGGAGAATGAGGCAATCAATAATCCTAAAGTGAACGTAATAAAAAATGCAATCAAAATCCCAATGGCGGCAAAAATCCCTAATTGCTGAACGGGCTCCGTACTGATCCAAACGAGGCTTAAAAATCCGATAGCAGTGGTGACAGAAGTAAGGAAAGTAGGGGGGCATACAATTCTCAGCGCTTCCATTAATTGATCCTTTTTATGGTCTGTTTTGATCTTTTTTAATGCATTCATAAAATGCACTGCATCAGACATGGAGACAAAGAATAAGATTGGAGGAATAAGCGTACTCAGCAAGTTGATCTTCTGTCCTAAGAGACCCATTAATCCAAAAAGCCAAATAATGGAGATCAGGCTAATGAGGAATGGTAGCGATGCGGACTTGAAACTTCTGAATATTAAAAGCAACAGGCTGAAGCTTACCATAAAAGACCCAAGCAAGAATTTTCCGAAGTCCTGTCTAATGTACCGAATGAAAACCCCTGAGGCTTTCAGCTTTCCTACTAATCTTATCTGATGTAGTTGGTGCTTTGCTGCTTTTTTCTCGATACTGCTAAGAATGGCTTCGCTTCTTATCGGGTCATCGAAGTGGGCATGACCAAGATATATGCTTACCGCATCTCCATTTTTGCTAAAAGCAGACCCATAAAAACTATTCCCAAAAATTCGGATACTGTCTGTTTTAAGTTTAGATGGATCATTTGCGTGTATTAAAGGAAAAATAATAAGGCCCGTCGGGGATTTGACGGCGTGCTGTAGGGATAGTGGAGAAAAAACCTGTTCTACATCTTGAATCTTTTTGATATCTTTTTCGAATTTGATTGCTCTTTTGAGAAAACTGGTATCAAAAACACTTCCTTCATTCTGAAGAATGATCTGCATGAAATCGTTATCATATCCGAACTCATCTACGTGCTTTTGATAAAGCCTGCTTTCCGGATGATTCTTTGGAAAGAACTTCTCGAATTCAAAATCAAAAGTCAGGTATTGTAGATTCCAAGAAAAGAAAGCTGTAATTGCAATCAGTGAATAAGCAATTATTACCTTTCCCTGGTAGGTAATCAACCATTTAATATATTTATTTAACGCACTCAGTGTTTCTTTTTTTAAAGTTTAATTTTGTTGCCAAACTACGAACTGTATGCAACAATACCTCAATCTCATGCAACATATCCTGGATCATGGCACAGAAAAGGAGGATAGAACGGGTATAGGTACCAAAAGTGTCTTCGGATATCAAATGAGATTTGATTTAAGTGAAGGTTTTCCTTGTGTTACTACCAAAAAATTGCATTTAAGATCCATTATTTATGAGTTGTTATGGTTTTTAAAAGGGGATCAAAATATCAACTACCTTAAAGAAAACGGGGTCTCTATTTGGGATGAATGGGCAGATGAAAAAGGAAACCTTGGGCCGGTGTATGGGGCGCAGTGGCGAAGTTGGGAAACACCAGACGGACGGAAAATAGATCAGATTTTAAGACTGATCGAAGGAATTAAACATAATCCCGACAGTAGGAGGCATATCGTCAGCGCCTGGAATGTTTCTGATGTGGATCATATGGCGTTACCACCATGTCATACTCTTTTTCAGTTTTATGTTGCTGAGGGAAAGCTTAGTTGCCAGCTTTACCAAAGGAGTGCAGATGTCTTTCTGGGCGTACCCTTTAATATCGCATCTTATGCACTCTTTACGCTCATGGTAGCCCAGGTATGCGATTTGGAACCCGGAGATTTTGTGCACACCTTCGGAGATGCTCATCTGTATGCCAATCACATAGAGCAAGCCCGGCTTCAACTTGATAGAATACCAAGAGCATTACCAACTATGAACATCAATCCAATGGTTAGAAACATTTTCCATTTCCAGTTTGAGGACTTTGAATTAGTCAACTATGATCCACACCCACATATAAAAGCGGCGGTGGCAGTGTAACTTTTATCTTATAAAGATAGTCATATAAACAACCAACGATTTTAGTAACTAACCACTCCATGGCAGAAAGTAGCGGTATTTTTGATATGATTGGTCCTGTAATGATTGGTCCGTCCAGTTCTCATACTGCAGGGGTAGTGAGGATAGGAAGGGTAGCTTACAAGATTCTCGGTGGAATACCCGAAAAAGCAGACATTACTTTTTACAATTCTTTCGCCAGAACGTATGAAGGTCACGGGAGTAATCGTGCCATCCTTGCAGGCTTAATGGACTTTAAGACTGATGATAAGCGAATAAAACATTCATTGGACCTGACCAAAGAAGCGGGGCTTTCATACGCGTTCAGATCCATCGGTAGTGCGTCTACTTTTCATCCAAACACGGTTAGAATCATTGCTCACCTAAAGAACAATAAAGTGGAGATATTGGGTGAAAGCAGAGGAGGAGGGGTTATTAGGATCAAGGAAGTCAATGGATTTGATGCTAATTTTTCGGCAAGTATGCACACCTTGATTATTGAGGCTGATGATGTGAAGGGTAGTGTTGCTTTTTTTGCTGAAGTGCTCTCCCAGGATGAATGCAATATTGCGACCATGACTGTCTCAAGGAAAGCTAAGAATGACTTAGCATGCTTGATCCTTGAGATAGATTCTGGCATTGACGATATAACGTTGAAATACTTAAAGAAGAGGAAATGGGTGCATAAAGTCATCTATATCCCCAACATTGATAAATAACTCATGAGATACCTACTAATCACTATTCTATCGATTCTCACCATATTGGTCCACGCCCAGGAAAAGCGAGTGCTGGATTTGGAAGAATGCATAACTATCGCCATTGAAAATAACCTCAATGTTCAACGGAGTGCATTGAATCTGCAAACCGCGGAAGTGAATTTGATGCAATCCAACGCGCAGAGATTTCCTTCGCTTACTGCCAATGGGAGTTTTGGATATAACTGGGGTAGAAGTATTGATCCAAACTCTAACCTTTTTGTCAACCAAAGAATAAATACAAATTCCGTAAGCATAAGCAGTGGCTTGCCGCTTATTCAAGGACTCCAGATCACCAATTCAATCAAACAGTCAAAAACAGATTTGCTTGCCAGTGAGTTGGACTTACAACGGTCAAAGAATGATCTTTCAATTAACGTAGCCTCTTTTTATCTGACTGTCATCTTAAATAAAGAGCTGGTAGAAAACGCTAAATTTCAACTGGAATCGAGTAAACAACAGCTGGATCAAACAAGCAAATTTGTCGCTTCCGGGGCCCTTCCGATTGCTGATGAACTTCAACTAGAGAGTCAGGTGGCAACCAATGAAGTTACCCTTGTTAACAATCAGAATAACCTTGATTTATCAATCCTTGACCTTAAGCTCGCGTTGCTGCTGCCCCCAGGAGTAGAAATTGATGTGGTAGTCCCTGAAATAGAGATTGAGGATCCGAATATAGCTGAAATTAACTCATTAGCAGTATACGAATATGCGCTCAAAAATCAACCGGAAATACAAGCTGCTGATGCACGTGTGACCAGCTCCAGCCTGGCATTGGATGTGTCTAAAGGAGCATTGTTTCCTAGCTTAAGTCTAGGCGCAAGCCTTAGCACTAACTATTCAGATGCTAATGACAAGATTTTTGTTCAGGATGGAGGCAACCCTACCATTGCTCAATTCCCTACCGATTTATTGGCAGTTGATGATCAGGGGCAACCAATAAGTAATGTAGAAATTGTGGAAAATGTAGAAATTACCAGTGGTGAAATACGGGATTATGGCGTCGCTGATCAATGGGATGATAACCTGCGATATTCTGTTTCATTAGACCTTTTTATTACCATTTTGAATGGCTTTAATAACAGATCTAACATGCAAAGAGCAAAAATTAACCTGCAGCAATCAGAGATCAATGCGAAAGATGAGCGCAATATACTCTATCAAACCATTGAAACGGCTTATCGAAATGCTTTAGCAGCCAGCAGAACCTATATCTCATCTCAAAAGCAGGTTGCGGCGCTTCAGGAAACTTTTCGGGCTGTGGAGAATCAGTATAATAACGGTGCGGCAAACTTTACCGATTATCAGGTAGCCAACAACAATCTATTTAGGGCGCAGTCGGATCTAAGCCGCTCAAAGATTGATTTCATCTTCAGAAAAAAGATCCTAGACTTTTATCTAGGCAAACCATTGAAGTTTTAAACATAATCACCTTCTTAACCTATTCAAAAAATGTCGAAGAAGAAAAAAAAATCGAGCAATAGCATACTCTATATCCTTGGGGGTGTAGTTGTGTTTCTTATCCTTTTTGCCATCGTGGGAAAATCTGCGGGCATCGTGGGACAGAGGAAAAAAATCAAAGTGGAAGTAGCGGAGGTAGAGAAAAATACCATTGTCGAAAAAGTGAGTGCTTCCGGCCAGGTTCAACCTGTGGTAGAGGTATCACTCAGCCCTGAAGTATCCGGTGAGATTATTGAAATGGAAATAGAAGAAGGAGATAGCGTGAGTAAGGGTGATTTCCTCTTAAGGATCAGGCCTGATAATTTCCAATCCGCTTTTGACCAAGCCGTTGCGGGGCTTAATCAACAAAAAGCCAACGTAGCTCAAGCCAAGGCAGCAATGGCAAGAGCGGCGGCTAACTTTAAAAGATCAGAGCAGGATTTTTTACGTCAGAAAAAACTTTTTGAGGAAAAGGTTATTTCCGAGGCCGACTTTCAATTGGCAGATGCCAATTATCAAATAGCAGAACAAGACTATGAGTCTTCAAAAGAAAGTGTAAATGCCGCTGAATATAGTTTATCTAGCGCCGAAGCAATAGTGGTAGATGCCAAAGAAAACCTTCGTCTTACCAGCTTAACGGCACCTATGAGTGGTATCGTCTCCAAGCTTCCCGTAGAGCTTGGCGAAACCGTACTAGGTACTTCCCAATTTCAGGGGACTGAGGTCATGCGGGTGGCAGACCTTTCCAAGATGGAAGTGAAGGTGGACGTAAACGAGAACGATATCATCAAGATCAGTACAGGAGATACGGCAATTATCGACGTAGACTCTTATTCCTATCTGGATAAAACTTTCAAGGGAGTTGTTACACACATTGCGAATACTGCCAATGATAAGGTATCTGCAGATGCAGTAACAGAATTTGAGGTGAGAATTCAGATTTTGAATAGTTCTTATCAGGATCTCATTAAAGAAAAAGGATTAAAGTATCCATTTCGTCCCGGTATGACTGCAAGTGTGGATATTATTACAGAAGTGAAGAAAAATGTTCTCACTGCTCCATTGGCGTCAGTTACCACCAGAACTGAAAATCAAGAAACCGAGGAGGAGGAAACAATAGTAAATGACTTGCAGGAAGAAGAGGTGAAGGAGGTGGTATTTGTGGTCCAAGATGGAAAGGCTGTAAAGCAAGAAGTGACAACCGGGATTAGTGATTTTGAGCAAATTGAAATATTAACCGGCTTGGAAGAAGGAACCGAAATTGTTTCGGGACCATTTTTAGCAGTTTCTAAAAGGCTTGAGGATGGTGATAGGGTAGAAGCCGAAAGAAAAGAGAAGATGGAAGATTAATCTTTTGCTGCTGTCAGGACAGATATTGTGTCATAAATAAGCTTGTTGGCCATTTTTCCGTCTTATATTCTCTGTTACCGAGGTTACTATTTTTTTTATCGTGTTTTTTGTGATTTAAATAGAATCCTTTGAAAATCCGCCTTTTGGCCCAACGCTTCGTTACTCAAAATTTCAAAAGCCTCGATTTGAACCAAAAATCCAGTTTTGCAAAGGATTCTAATATTTAACCATCCTTAATCAGGAAGTTTTTGATCGCTCGTTCTGAGGATTAATCCTTGTAATCAAGATCACAAAACGGCACTGACTG
>JBCDKO010000021.1:0-36214 GCA_038746525.1 Bacteroidota bacterium | reverse complement strand
GGGTGGCTTGATAGCCACATTGGGTACACTGACGAGTCCGCCCTAGCTTTCCCTGGCAATAGTGGGTGTGTTGACATTTTTCACAAATGAAGCCATCAGGCCATTTGAGTTGAGCGAGGTGGTCATAGCAAGCCTGGTCATCAGGAAATTGCTGCTGGAACTGAAAGAGGGTGAGGCTTTGGTATTTTTTCTCCATGATTTTGATCGTTAAATATTACTTTCAGTTACTGAAAAACAATAGTTTAACCAAGCAATACCGCCATCAAAAATTAAATATTTACTAGGTGCCTACTTCAAAAATTTTATTTTCAATCTTAACAATAAGGTAACCTAAAAATATTTAAAAAAACGCTAAAAAGAGTGTCAAGTATGCACTAATCCGCAAGGTATAGCTAATTCTAATCGCAACGTTACTATTCAGCCATTTGTAATTTTAAAGAATATTTTGATCTTGCCTATCGAGAGCATTGACTCAGAATATCTAATCTCAAGAAACGTCTCGATGACGCTAATTTGTAATTTGGCCAAATATTTTAAAATTCACCGTATCATTAAACATCATTTTCTGATATCCCAGGATCTTCCAAACATGAATAAGCCCACTTTTGAACAAAACTTCTGTGTCTTTATGATAGATATAAACATCCCTATTCTCATGAATAGTACCTGAAATCCGTACATATTGACCTTTGACTTTTGTAATCACCAGGTTTTTAAGAATTCCACTTTCACCTTCTTTTAGGTTGAGTTTAATCACATTTTCCATTTCTTCAACCTCAAAAACTCCTACATATTCAGGTCGGTTGGGGTTAAGTTCATCCAGAAAAGAAAGTTCTTTTTTCCATTTGGATGTGTCCATTTGAAAGGTTTTTTCTTCTCTTTCCTCATTTAAATGAACTGTTTTTTTTAATTGTAAAGTACTAAGCAAGTTAGCTTGTTCTTCAGATAGTACCTGTAGATCTGGATACTCAGGAATACTTATCTCTTTGGGCTTCAGTTTTTGACAACCTACGAAAAAAAGCGTCGTCAAAATAAATAATCCTTCCTTTGATTTCTTTAAGTAAATGGTTAGTAAGTGGATTAATTGAGTCATTCTCAAATCAGTGTATTTCCGGTCATTTCTTCTGGGCTTTCTAATCCCATAAATTTTAAGATTGTAGGTGCCAAGTCTCCAAGCTTACCATTTTTAAGTTCTCCTCTGAACTCTTTATCCACCACGATGCACGGAACAAGATTAGTCGTATGCGCGGTATTTGGTGTGCCGTCGGCGTTGATCATTACATCAGAGTTGCCATGATCAGCAATAAGTATAGATAAAAAGTCATTTTCCAAAGCAGCATTTACAACGGCCTCTGCACATGAATCGACCGTTTCACAGGCTTTCACCGCAGCTTCAAACACTCCGGTATGCCCCACCATGTCCGGATTGGCAAAGTTGAGGCATACAAAATCAGCCCATTTAGACTTTAGTTCAGGAATAATTTTATCCCGAATATCTTCTGCGCTCATTTCAGGTTGGAGGTCATAGGTTGCTACCTTGGGAGAAGGGCATAAAATTCGCTTCTCATCATTAAACTTCGTTTCTCTTCCACCGGAAAAAAAGAACGTAACGTGTGGATACTTCTCCGTTTCAGCAATTCTAATTTGCTTTTTAGCATTCGCTTCTAGAATCTCACCTAGTGTTTTTGTCAAATTTTCTTTTCCAAACATGACGTTGACATTTTCAAATGAATCGTCATAATTTGTCATAGTTACATAGTAAAGATTCAATTTCTTCATATCCTGATCTAGGAAATCTTTTTGAGTCAGGGCCTGGGTAATTTGCCTTCCTCTATCCGTTCTAAAGTTGAAACAGATAGCAACATCTCCTTCCTGAATTTTAGCATCGGCGCAAATGATAGGTTTAACAAACTCGTCTGTAACCTCTTCCGCGTAGGATTCTTTCATCGCACGAAGCGAATCCTGTGCTTTTTTACCGATACCATGAACCATTGCATCATACGCCAGCTTAACCCGTTCCCATCTTTTATCCCTATCCATCGCATAGTACCTACCTGTGATTGTAGCAAGTGTACCAACATTTTCAGCCATGTGATTTTTAAGGTCTCGAAGATATTCTACCCCTCCTTTAGGGTCTGTATCCCTGCCATCTGTAAATGCGTGTACATATACACTATTGCAATTTGCTTCACTGAAAGCGGATATCAAACCTTTTAAGTGGTCAATGTGAGAGTGTACCCCGCCATCAGATACTAAACCAATTAAGTGAATAGGCTTTCGTTTTTCCTTTGAATAGTGAATCGCATTCTTCAAGGTTTCATTTTCCGCAATAGAGCCATCCTTTACTGCATTCCCTATTTTCACCAGGTCTTGATAAACTACTCGCCCTGCGCCTATATTCATATGCCCTACTTCCGAATTACCCATCTGTCCTTGAGGAAGACCAACAGCCATTCCAGAGGCTTCTAGCGTACTATTTGGATACTTTTCTAAAAGTTGATCCATAAATGGTGTATTGGCTGCATCAATAGCTGAAACTTCTTTGTTTGTAGCTATGCCCCAACCATCGAGAACAAGAAGAATGACTTTTTTATTCATATCACAAATATAGAGGCCTCAATTTTTGATTGTGGATTACTGATTGGATAAATTGGGCATGGTTTTCGTGATAATGATGAAAACACTATTACTAAATGATTAAGTCGATCATCATTTCATTAAGTCTTTTTTTATTTCTTTTTCAGGATGAAACAGTTAAAAATATTGGCTTGGCGATGAAAGCTGGAAGCTCAAAAGAGCTCATTAATTTTTGTAACAAAACCATAGAAATTAAGATCGATGGAGAGCGATCTAATTACAGTAAGAATCAGGCAGAAGTAATTCTCCGTGATTTTTTTGCAAAGTACCCGTCTAAAAGTTTCACCTATATTCATCAGGGAGCCTCATCAGAGGGACTGAAATACACGATTGGCAGGTATACGTATGAGAAAGGAGTATACCGTGTAGTCATGTTTATCAAAAAAATTGGTGATACTTACCTGATAGATACTTTGAATTTCAGTAAAGAGTAATTTACTTAGCCTTTAATGACTAAGAAGTACCACCTATATGAAAACGCCCTATCTTACAGATGAAAACATCAATCATTTTATTGAAGCGGCTCTAGCTGAAGATATTGGAGATGGAGATCATTCTTCTCTAGGCTCTATCCCATCCTCGTCTTCCAGTGAAGCTCACTTACTTATTAAAGATGACGGAATACTTGCCGGCGTTGATTTAGCAGCCAGGATATTTGAGTTCGTAGATCAAGATCTTACCATAGAATGCGCTAAAAAAGATGGAGATTCTATTGATGTAGGAGAGATTGCTTTAATAGTATCAGGAAACTCAAGATCAATTTTATCTGCAGAAAGACTGATTCTTAATTGTATGCAGCGCATGAGTGCAATAGCTACCTACACAAATTATCTGTGCTCTCTGATCAGAGGTTCTAAAGTGAAACTACTGGACACTCGAAAAACAACACCATTGTTTCGACTTCCCGAAAAGTGGGCTGTATTGATAGGGGGTGGTGTAAATCATCGTTTTGGGTTATATGATATGGTTCTATTAAAAGATAACCATATTGATTTCGCGGGCGGAGTGAAAAATGCCATTCAGAGTATTTTGAATTATTTAAAAGAAAATAACTCAACCCTTGCTATCGAAGTAGAGGTGAGATCATTGAGAGAGCTAGATGAAGTATTAGAAATTGGCCAGATTCAACGTGTTTTATTAGATAATATGTTACCATCAGATATTTGCCAGGCGATAAAGATGATCGATGGAAAGTTCGAAACCGAAGCTTCTGGAGGCATCACTGAAAAGAACATAACGGATATTGCTGAAACAGGGGTAGATTACATTTCTGTTGGCGCACTCACCCACTCATATCAGAGCATGGATATGAGCTTGAAAGCTGTATAAAGCCTATATTCGCGGAGTTAAAGAAGCAGAAGCGAAAGATGATCGTAAGGACAAAAAAATATAAACTCCCTACAAAAAAATATATCGGTGTTGCCTTTAAAGGTGTGTTAAAACAGCAATGGTGGGTTTTCTTGATCTATCTGGTAATCTGTGCAGGATTTTTTTGGATACCAAACCATTGGTGGATTACTGGTGCTAATATTGGTTTAGTACTGTACCTGCTTTTTTGGCTTATCCAGTTCGCCGGAGTGACCCAGCTTGAGCAGGGGAAATTTATGTTTCAGAGGCTTTCTTATGAAATTTCCTCACAACAGATCCTGATTAAGCTCAATGCCAAGCAGGGAATGCCAATGAAATGGGAGCAGATAAAACGGGCTAAAAAAGGAAAAAACGGGTTTACTTTTTTCGCTAGTAAGGCCCAGTTGATTCATTTGCCCTTTAGAGTATTTAACAACAACAACGAAATTCGTTTTATAGAAACGGTTTTGAAACGCAAGGGGTATATACATGAGAATTAAGCAGTGGCTAAGAAACTAAGTTTGAAGGAAGCTACGGAGCATGCCGGCAGATTTTGCGCATATAGAGAAAGATCACCCAATGAGGTTTACGAAAAAGTCAAATCCTGGGGGCTTTCAGATTCTCAATCCGAAGAATTGGTTTCTATTCTAGTAGGGCATGAATTTATTAATGAACAGCGTTTTGCCAATGCTTATTGCAATGATAAGTTTGAGTTTAATTCATGGGGAAAACAGAAAATAAAAGCGCATATCCATGCCTATAAAGTCTCAGAAAGAGTCATCGCTCAGGCATTAGACAATATTGATGAGGAAAAGTACCAACGAAGGCTCTTTAGGTTAGCCGAGAAAAAATGGAAAACACTATCAGAGTATGAGCCTGAAAGGCAAGAACAAAAAACAGCCAGTTATTTACTCCATAAAGGATTTGAGCTAGATTTAATTTGGAAAGTAATTGGTTTACTAGTGAAGGACCGGAGATAGGCATTTTAGCCGTTATTCAACCTCTTTCTTTTCTAATTTCGTAGGTTATTCATCGAACAACTATGCTACATACTTCAGCTAAGGAATTATTAAGACAACTTGATCACATTATAGAAGAATGTAAGCCAGAAGATTTCTCCAAACCACTAAGAGAATTAAATGAATCTACTTTCGGCCAACACATTCGACACACCCTGGAATTTTTCATTTGTTTGATTGACGCCCGAAATGAAAGAGTCGTCAACTACGACAGTAGAAAGCATGATAAACTGGTTGAATCTGATAAAAGGCTTGCACAAAGTTTAATTGTTTCAGCGATAGAGTTTCTTGAAAAGAATCAAGAAGATTTTGAAGTAATTTTTGAGGCAAATTACACGACAGAAGCGGGGAATGACCAATCAATGAAAAGTAGCTTTTACAGAGAATTAGCATACAATATTGAACATGCTATACATCACATGGCTCTTATGAAAGTTGCACTTAGTCAGTCCTTATCGTACATTAAATTACCAGAAAATTTTGGTGTGGCCAGCTCCACGGTCAGGTATCGATCTGGTCTGCAAGCTTGAATCCTTCGCATGAAGAAATTACTGATACGACTTACACACTGGGAGTATTGGCCGTTTTTAGTTTTGTATTTTCCTGTCTTTTTCTATTACTTATGGCTGGCATTTAAGCACCGCTCATTCTTTTTTTTCACAGCCTCTAACCCAAGCATAGATTTTGGTGGAATGGTAGGAGAAAAAAAATCTGATATTTTTAACCTGCTTCCTGCCGAGTTCATTCCGGAAACAGCCCTGATCAACAGAGGAGATGTTTTTTCCGCTAAAAAAGAGGCAGAGACTATCGGTTATCCAGTTATTGCAAAACCAAACATTGGAGAAAGAGGGGTTTGGGTATCAAAAATTAGTAATCAAGAAGAGCTTGAAAAATACACCAGTAATTGTCCTGTGGATTTTTTGCTACAGGAACTGATTGATTACCCCATAGAATTGGGTGTGTTTTATGTTAAATTCCCTAACGAAGAAAAAGGAAAGATTACTTCCATCGTTAGAAAAAACTTTCTCTCGGTAAAAGGTGATGGAAAAAGAACAGTAAATCAACTTTTAAGGAAGAGTGACAGAGCGGTACTTACTGCAGATATGGAGAGTGATTTTTTAAAAGAAATAGGAGATGCCATACCGCTAGAAGGGAGGGAGGTTTTAGTAGAACCTATCGGAAATCACTGTAGAGGAACTCAATTTCTAAATGATAATGATAAAATCAATCATGAGTTAGACGAAGCATTAGATAGGCTTGCCGGACAGATAGCAGATTTTTACTTTGGGAGATTCGATCTAAGGTGCAAATCATATGAAGATTTATCCCAATTAAGGAATTTTAAAATTTTGGAGTTGAACGGTGCTGGTTCAGAACCAGGCCACATTTATCAGCCAGGATATCCATTACTTAAAGCTTACAAAGACATTCTTCGGCATTTATGTGTTTTAGCGGATATTAGCGCGCAAAACAAAAGACGAGGTATCGTTTATTGGTCTTTTCAAAAAGGCTATAAAAGGTGGATAGCTTACAGTAAGTACAAAAGATTGCTTTCTTCATAAATGATCATTCAAACGCTTATTGTTGCATTTGTCGTAAGCTATATAGGTTCTATCCCACCAGGGACAATAAATGTTTCTGTGATGCAGCTCTCTATTTTGAAAAAACATCGTGCAGCTATCTTCTTTTCTTTTGCTGCTTGTATCACTGAGTTTGTTTACGCTGGAATAACGGTGCAATTCCACATCTTTCTCAATAACAACCCAAGCATTGCTATTTATTTTAGGATTATTACTTCTATAGCTCTCATTGTCTTTGGCTTATGGAATAGCTTTTCGAAAGCTACCTCTTCATCGACAAAAGTGGATACCAAGGTGATAGGTAAACACGGTTTTTTAAAAGGATTGCTCTTGGGGCTTTTAAACCCGATGACCATTCCTTTCTGGCTTGCGATTACTACGTATTTAGTAAATAACGATTTAGTGAGGGTAACCGAATTAGGTTATTGGGTTTACCTCATCGGGTTAGCTTTAGGGACCTTCTGCTTGCTGCTAACAGTAGACGCTCTTGGAAAACAATTTACCCAAATCGCAGACGATGGGTTCTTAGTGCATAAGGTGCCAGGATTCATTTTTATAGGATTAGGGGTCTATTTCCTTCTTAAGCTTATTCTCTAGTTTTTCAATTCTCCTCCACCAAACATAACAAAACCCTTGATATGGAGCGTGCCGATAGGCTTTGAACTAATATTCGTCCTTTCATCGCTAAAGCCTCCTAAGACAGCAGTTGCATTCATATTTACTTTCCAATCTTCAGGTACTAACAACTCAGTTCCGCCAAACATGCAGAAAAGCTCAATGGAGGCTTCACCTTCTATTCGCGATCCTCTAAGGTCTATTTTAGATCCTCCAAAGAGGCTGGTGATCTTCCCTCCTTTCAAATTTTTGGAAATAAATTTTTTGTCAGTTCCACCGAAAATCGCTGTTTCATCAAAATACTCATCAGAATTTTCGTCAGATTTAATGGTGGGTCCTTTTCTTAGAATAAATGAAATTCCAATGATGATAAGTATCAATGGCCAAAAGTCGCCGATGGATAAGATGTCAAACACATCCAGATAGAAAAGTACACCCAAACAGAAAAAGATAAAAGCAGGTCTACTATTGCCAGAGAAGAGGTTAATAAAACCTATGATAATAAATACGATAGGCCATCTGAATAAATACCAAGGGAGGTAGATATCATATCCCAAATTGTCTAAAAGAAAAAGAGCTCCTATGAAGATCAGAACTATGCCAAGAATTACTCTTTTACGGTTTGATGAATTCATGATAAACAGTTTTTATGGTTTTACAATGGGAATAGCTTCTGTAAATTAAAAATGTATTGATAGAGTAGTTTACGAATTTTTAGTCGATTGCACTGATAGATATTCATTCCTCAAATACTTCATCTACATTGACCTTAAATCCATTGAGCCAAACACTGACAGCGGTTTCTCCTGAGACAAAGGGTTTGCTGCCGATGTACCTGCCTTCCTGAAAAGAATAATTAAGAATGGATTTTTCTTGTGGGCTAACTAGCCAATATTCCTTTACCTTCTTCTCCTCATATACCAAGAACTTGTCCTTCATTTCTTTATGGGAGTTTCCAAGGCTTAGTATTTCAATGATTAAATCGGGGGCGGTTTCGCAACCAAAATCTTTGAGTTTTGATTTATCGCAAATTACACAAATATCCGGCTGAACAACCGTGGCATCGTCCTTATTGGACAACTTTACATCAAAGGGAGCAGCGAATAAATGACAAGAACTTTTTTTAAGTAGTTGGTAAAGTTCTCCGTGAAAAAAAGAAGATATTTTCTGATGTTTTCTGCTCAGAGCCGGAGGCATTGTAAAAACTTTTCCTTTTATCAACTCTACTCGCTCTTTGAATTTCAAGGTTATATAGTCGGCATAGCTATATCTTTTTCCTAAATCCAGCTGTTCAATGTCTGTAACCATTAGAATACTAAAGGTATGATAATTTATGTACAGCTATGAGTTTAATCGTGAGAAAGTCTTAATTAAACCAGCCAAATAGCAGAGAAATATTAAATGTAGGTCCGTCAAAATCCGATGAACCATATATGTCACTATCTACACCGAAAGTTTTTTGAAAACCCACCCCAGCATTGATTTTAAACCAATAGTTAATATTTGCCTCTACAAAACCTGATGGATTAAATATAAAAACATCATCTGTTATTTTTCCGTCTATTATGGCGTTTGATCTGGTTTTGATTCTTCCCCAACCTAACTTTGTATCTATGCCAAAATGGATGAGATCCACAGGATTGATATTATAACCTAACCAAAAGCCACCATGACCGAAACTGGTGGAATAGTCATTTCCATCCATTTCCAGATCGTTATTTCCAGTGAGTCCCAGGCCGTAACCTCCGATGTAGAAACTATTATCCAATAAAACAGCTCCACCACCTCCACTGAGTGTAGAAAGGTCGCCATCAATTGTGGTAAATGAGAATAATACACTTCCAAAACCAGAAATTTCTTCCGGGTCATTACCAATTAAGGTCTTAGGTCTATCTTGGCAAACTGCTGAACAGGTTGCTATCACAAGTAATAGAAATAACGTCTTTTTCATTTTGCTTTATAATTTTTAGTTCTACGTAGAATTCCGTACGATTTTTAGATAATATTTTATGGCTGCCAGGTTAGGATTTTGTAATTAGGTTCACGTTCATTTTGAGTTTTTGAGTACTATTACGTCTTGCCTTTTTTACAAAAGACACCAGACCAAATGAAACGTTTCTTTGTTTTATTGGCCTTCTAGAAAAATTTATAATCAGCCATTTTGTCTTTTCTTTATTGAAATCAAGCCATTATGGCGGTATCTTCATCCAGGATTGCTAAACAGGATTTAGGATAAATGATCAATAGTAGGTTTCAATACGGTTTGATTTATCGTTTTCTTAGAATAAGAAAATCTATGAAAATGAATGTTTCAATAAGTAATTCGCCCTTTTTGAATGGAATACTAATGAAAAGATGGTGGCACTTTTTATAACATATCTATCTTTTCACAAAACTAGATCCCTTTAATAGACAATTTGAGATAAAAAACCTTAGTTGAATATGGAATAAGATTTGCTGTCGTTATTTTCAAAAGGTTTGTGATGAAAATATATAAAGAAATTTCAAAAATTCTAGCCAAGAATGCGTATTTTACTAATATAGTCGATGGAGGTTCCTTATACACTAGTTTTAAAACTACGAAAGAAGCAGATCACTATAGGATTCAGATTAATACGCCTTCAATTGATCCAGACGATCTTAAGGTAGAAATAAATAATAGTAACTTAATGGTCTATCAGCAGATAAAGGTAAAAGAGATAAGATTGCCTAATTTAATCGGAGTTTTTAAACTGACCGGAGACGTGTTCCTGGAGGGAATCTCGGCAGAATACGAAGATAATTTGCTCACGGTGATCATGCCTATTAATGAATTATCTGGTGGATTTCATAGAAATATTGAAATCCACCGAAACTAATTATTCATTGTGAAGCGTTTCTGCAGGGTTTAAACTTGCAGTTTTTAACGTATGCCAAGACACTGTTGCAACAGCAATTAAAACTATAAGTAACGCCGGAATCAAAAAGGCATCCGGACTTAAGTTAATCCGGTTATCAAAGTCTTGAAGCCACCTATTCATAAGCCACCAACTCAATGGAATTGCGATCATAACTGAAATAATCACTAATTTAACAAAGTCCCAAGTCAGTAATCTAAGCAGTTGATTCATAGAAGCTCCCAGTACTTTTCTTACTCCCACTTCTTTTGACCTTAAACTGGTAATGTAAGAGGCTAAGCCAAATAGTCCCAGACATGCCACTAAGATGGATAATATAGCAAAAATCCCAAAGATTGATCCAAATTGGACCTCTGCTTTATATTGCTCATCGTAGTAATCTTCCAAGAAGAAAAAGTTGAAGATTTTGTTTCCAAAGGCGTCTTCCCAACTAGCCTGAATCTGTTCCACAGAATTTCTCATATTGGTGGTGTTTATATCTATGGAATAATAACCACCAGGAGATTCAAAATACCTAAAGATCAATGGATCGTATGCTTTTTTAGGCGATTCTTGCCGGTAATTTTTTACTACGCCCACAATATTGAATGTATCTCCCCAGAAATAGATTTTTTGGTTGATGGCTTCACTGGCATCATTTAATCCTATAACCTTTATGGCGGCTTCGTTAAATAGCACATTCTCTTCTTCAATGCCAAAAGTGCGATCAAAGTTTCTTCCCGTCAAAATTTCAATTCCATAAAAATCTATAAACCGATCGTCGCATCCAATAACTCTGTATTGATTACTTTCAGTCTCTGTTTGGTTGATTAATCGTATACCCCCTGCATTCCAACCCGATTTTCTTCCAGGAACCACAGTTGATATGGTGTGATTTAGAACAGAGGAGTTGGAGGTAAGAAGGTTTTTGAAATAAGCGTCTTTAATATTTGAAATAGAGTCACTCCCAAAATTGGGTGTATGAATAATCATTTTTTGATTGATATCAACTCCAAGGTTTTGTGATTGCATGTAGTTCATCTGTTTGTAAACCACATAGGTTCCAATAATGAGGATCACAGAGGCCAGAAATTGAAAAGTAACTAAACCCCTTCTTAAAGTATTACCCCCAGTGCTGCCTGAAAATTTACCTTTGAGTGTAGTAATAGGTTTGAATTTAGAGAGAACAAAAGCCGGATAGAAACCAGAAAGAATAAAGCCTGATACAAATAATCCCAAGAGGCCCAACCAAAAAACAGGAGCATCTGGCCAGGTATATAACTCATTTCTTCCTACGAACTCATTAAAGCTTGGGAATAAGAGAAGAACCAACAGTGAGGCAATAAGAAATGCCACAAGGTTTAGTGCCAGGGATTCAAACATAAATTGAAAAATAAGTTGTACCCGATAACTCCCCAGTACCTTTCTGATCCCTACTTCTTTTGCTCTATTGAGTGCCCTTGCTGTAGTAAGATTGATATAATTGATCCAGGCTATGAAAAGAACAAACATTCCAATTATAAATAAAAAGTAGATGGTCTTTTCATTACCGGTCGGTTTAATTTCCAAGATATAATTAGAAATTAGGTGAATTTTTGTTAATGGTTGGAGAATAAATTTCATGCCTGCATTGTATTGTTCCAGTTCTTCCCCTTTACGTGTTTGGATCCAGTCTGGAAATTTCTCAGAAAGTTTTTCGGGGTTAGTACCAGGATATAGTGATACGTAATTCAAAAAGCCATCCCACTGCCATGCTGTCCTGGATCTGGAACTGGTAAAGAGCACATAAGATTCAAAAGAATATAAGAGATCAAACTTCATGTGAGATCGTTCCGGAAGATCTTCAAAAACACCGGTTATCGTAAAATCTGTATGATCATTTTGCTTAATTCTTTTACCCATGGGATCTTCGTCACCAAACATTTTTCTTGCCAATGTTTCACTTAGCACTACTGTCCAGGGGTCTTTAAGAACGAGGCTATCTATTCCTCTGATAAGAGGTAACGAGAAAAACTCAAAGAAATTTGCACTTGCATAATACGGATGAGTAAGCTGGAAATACTTTTTATCATAAGAAATTTCGGCTTCGCTACTGTGCATAATTACAAAGTCCTTTACTTCCGGAAAATCTTCATTCATATGTAATCCAACCCCTGCACAACCTGCCGCCCATTGTGTAGACAATTCACCATTATTATACCTATTGGTCTGTACCCGATAGATATTTTCTTTGTTTTCAAAAAAGTCATCATAGGTAAGTTCAAAATAAACATATTGAAGGATTATGAATCCTGCAGTCATACCAACAACCAATCCAAAAATGTTGATAAAAGTATAAAACGTATGTTTTCTAAGGTTTCTAATAGTAGATGTAATGTAGTTTTTAAGCATAGCTTCTATGTTTAAGTGTTTTGACCTCTTTTTAAATCTTGGCCTCAAAAAACCGATCACTTGAAAAAGGTGAATCATGTTGGTTTGAAAAACTCCTTTTTGTACTTTGTTTTCAAAATAAGATTCCTCCAGATCGCCAAGTATTCCTTCTACCATTGAAGGATTACAGAAACGCGCCAATAGATTACCAGTGATAGAAAGGATCTTTGGTTTTTTATCCATTTGATAAGGCCACTTTAGGAATGGCATTCCACATGTCTTCTCTTATTTCCCGCATTTTAGCAATAGCAGCTTTTCCGGATGTTGTCAAAGTAAAGAGCCTCTTTCTTCTTCCTCCTCGCTCTGGTGTAGCGCCATCATATCTGGCTCTGAGGTATCCTTTTTCTTCTAAACGGCTGGTCACCGAGTGAACGGTACTGATGGTTATGGCTCTTTTGCACCGATTTTTTATTTCCTTTTGGATGGTAAGTCCATAGGCATCATTATACAAAATACCAACAGAAAGCATTACGAGTTCTTCCAGCTCTCCCAGATTAGTTCCTTTCATAGCTCTTATTTCTTTACCTAACTTGCGCGAAGAATTTATTTCTTTCGATTTTGTCGAAAACGGAAAGTTACAGGGTATGGTTGCACACATTACTAATTTCTTTGGACTTTGACGTATTTGATCAACCAATGAAAATTCAAGATATCAATAACTATTTCGGAGATATGGATCTTTTTCTTATAGATGCGATTCTTAAAGGGAAAATTCCTCAGGAGGGAAAAGTGCTAGATATTGGTTGTGGTGAGGGTAGAAATGGGATTTTCTTTATTAATGAGGAATATGAATATTTGGGAATTGATCAGAACGCCTCACGAATAAGCCTGATTGATTATCTGTCTAAGTCATCAAAAACTTCTATCGCTCGATTTCAAGTAGGAAGAATGCAAGAGATAGATTTGTCCGAAGAGTTCGATGTTATCATTTGTAGTAGGATTTTACATTTCGCTGAAAATGAGCAGGATTTTCAACTTATCTGGAGAAACATTGCTCGGCATTTGAACAAGCAAGGCGTATTGTACTTTTCTATGGATTCTGCAATGATTGGGCAAGAGGTAAAAGCCAGAGGAAATGGAAAATATGAATTTAAGGATGGCCATATTTCATATGCGCTAAATCCTTCATTGTATGAGTATATGCTAAAAGGGTTCTCCGAGTTGGAGTATCTCAAAACAGTCATTTACAATAATAAAAGAACCAATAGCTTTGGGCTCTTGAGAAAAGACTAGTCATCTCAGACAATTCCTTGTGCTAGCATGGCATCAGCTACTTTCACAAACCCTGCGACATTAGCACCTTTTACATAGTCTACATAATTGTGATCTACTTTTCCGAACACCACACATCTGTCATGTATGTTTTTCATAATACCATGTAGTTTTTCATCCACTTCTTCTTTTGTCCATGCAAGTCTTAGTGAGTTCTGGGACATTTCAAGTCCAGAAGTTGCCACACCACCTGCATTGGATGCTTTTCCTGGGCTAAACATGATCTTTTTCTCTTTAAAGAGGTCTATAGATTCTATGGTAGTGGGCATATTAGCACCTTCAAAGACACCTATACATCCATTTTCCACAAGTTTTTTAGCATATCCAATCGGAAGTTCGTTTTGCGTTGCGCAGGGATAAGCTAAATCACAATTAATGTTCCAAGGGGTTTCATCCTTTCTAAACTCAGCGCTTTTGTATATATTGGTATATTCTGATATTCTTCCCCGCTTTACATTCTTTAGTTCTTTAATGAAAGCAAGTTTTTCTTCATTTATCCCATCTTTATCATAGACACAACCTCCGGAATCGGAAACGCTCACGACCTTGGCACCACTCTGAATGAGTTTCTCTATTGCATATTGCGCCACATTTCCAGAACCCGAAACGGTACAAATCTTACCTTCAAGGCCTTCGTTTCTATATTTAAGAATTTCCTGGCTGAAATAAACACAACCGTATCCTGTAGCTTCAGGACGAATGAGGCTACCACCAAATTCTATAGCTTTTCCAGTGAGCACACCTGTAAACTCATTGCGCAGTCTTTTATATTGTCCAAACATGTAGCCGATTTCTCTGCCTCCAACACCAATATCACCCGCAGGCACATCAGTAAATTGGCCAATATGTTTAGAAAGCTCTGTCATGAAGCTTTGACAAAATCGCATCACCTCATTATCGCTTTTGCCTTTCGGATTAAAGTCGGATCCTCCCTTTCCTCCTCCCATTGGCAATGTTGTCAAACTGTTTTTAAATACTTGCTCGAAAGCCAGAAATTTCAAAACACTTAGATTCACTGTTGGATGAAACCTCAGACCTCCTTTGTAGGGTCCTATTGCTGAGTTCATCTGAATCCGAAACCCGCGATTTATTTGGCGTTTTCCCTCATCATCTTGCCAAGGTACTTTAAACATGATCACACGCTCGGGCTCACACACGCTTTCCAAAATGTTCTTATTTTGATACTTACTGTTTTCGGAAATAAATGGAATGACTGTTTCCGCTACTTCTTTTACCGCTTGCAAGAACTCAGGTTCATGAGGATTTTTCGCTTCGATTTCTCTTAAAAAAGAATCTACTTCCTTTTCGTAGGTTGACATACTTGGGTTTTAAATAATGTATATTGAAGTTAGCATATTTTAAACAATGGCAAGATAATAATAGAGAAGATTCTAGCCTGATGGAATCAACTTGTTCCACTTCAAATCGGGGAACTACAATCCTTGAAAATTTGCCTATCGAAATTTCAAGTGCTTTTTTAACAAATCACCTGTTAATGCTCGATGACAGAATTATATATGAGTCCGCTCCGAAAACCCTACTTCAGACTTTTTCAACTCTGGAACCTAACCGTATGATTCGATTTGATTTTGACTTTTCAGAGTGGATTCTTATATTAAAACAAGATATTTCTTCCTATCTCGAGACCTAAATAAAATATGAATAGTAAAATATTTCGCACTAAAAAACCAAGCACAAAACGATACCGCACAGAGAAAGCAATTGGAAGACTGTAGTGTAGGCGTTATGGAATAGAATCCTTTGCAAAACTGGATTTTTGGTTTAAATCGAGGCTTTCGGAATTTCAAAAACGTAGTTTACCGATTGTAATTGAGGCTTTTGAAATTTTGAGTAACGAAGAGTTGGGCCAAAAGGCGGGTTTTTCAAAGGATTCGAATATTCAGTCTTCAGATAAGACGATCACCATATCGTCTTCTTCAAGCATAAATTCTTCAGATTTCTTTGGGTTAAGCACTACACCATACTGATCGTGAGGTGATTTAGCACGATTCATAATTCTATACCCAATAGCTACTTCGTTTTTTCTGGCTGCGGATTCCAATACAGTGTAGAAATTCATAGTTTGTCCGGTTTGTACATATTCTTTTGCTGGCTTTATGTAAATTTCAGAACCTTCCGCATCGAATAGGTCTTCAAAAACACGCATGAGGTATTTGTTTTCAGCCACTTGACTCATTAATAAGCTCACCAGCTTGTCACTAACGATAAAGTCGTCTGCACTAGTGATATCTGCTAATTGACGGTTACGAATATCCAACATTTCACTTACAATCTTATACTTGCTGCCATGTAACTCAGTAAAGTTTCTTAAATGAAGCAAGGTAATAAGTGTTTGAGCGTCAGCTTCTTGAATCGGGTAGTTGTCTAGGTAACTAAGAAGAATAATGTAGTCATACTCTTCCAGCTTCATGCTTTCTAACGTTTCTCTATCCGTTGTATCCTCAATATTGAATTGAAATGCTATGTTGTCGATCTTTTTATTGAGTTTCTTGACAATTTTCTCTGCGTGCGAAAACTTTGATGCTACTCGTACGGAAGATCCTTGAGGAACATAATTGTCTAACTCTTGAATAATGTATTTCGCCCTTTTGTTCCAACCAATGATTAGAATTTTTTCTGGTTTTTGTTGTCCCGGTTCTGTATAGACAATCTTACTTTCATGAGGGTCGCTTGGGTTTTTAACATTTGGAATCAAGGTATCATCGTCTTCTGTTATCCCAATTATTCGATCACCTTCCTTGAAGACCGTATCCATAGGTGGATTTATCTCCACGCTTTTGTCTGCATATTGAATCCCCATTATTGCAGAATCTTCATAAGCAAAAAGGATATCCCGAAAAGTCATTCCAACCAATTCCCTTGCATCTTCAAAGTAAATTTCATCTCCTTTAAAATCCATCAAATCCTGATAGACAACACTTAACCCGGATTGTCGGCTAGTCTGAACCGTAATCCTTGAAATAATCTCATCCGACAATATCAATTCTACCTCGTCACCACCTACCATCTTAGCCACTTCAAAGTTTCGCTTGTCCTCCATCTCCGCAGTGATATGATACAGTTCCTTTCTACGGTTTGGGTTAGTAACAATAGCTACGATTGTTTTAATGATCTGGCTATCGGAGTTTTCATTTTCCTTATCTAGAATGATAATGGATCTGGTATCAAAGGGATTTGCAATTTGCAAATCGTGAACATCTATAGGGTTTCCTGTTCTGCATATTACTTGCGTATTGCCTGTATTGCCCACTTTATCCTTTATTTCATCTTCCATGATCACCTTGTCCATATCAGCCAAGATGACTATTATTCCTCTCTTCTGGTTTTCATTTGCTTCCACGAGCTCAGGGATAATGGTAAATATTTTGGAAGACCAACCCAAAATAAGTACATGATCTTTTTCAATGACAAAAGATCTTCCTTTTCTTAACACTTCCAGTTTTGTAAGGATGCCATTTGATACCAACCCGATCAAAGTGGAAATAATGACAAGACCTAAGACGGTTGTAAGCAGCATGAAGAGCCTGAATGGCCAGTTTTCATCATGATTTCCAAGAACTCCGGGATCAAGCGCATGAGTAAGGTTTACCCAAACTGATTCAAAGATATTGAAATTCATATCATGATCCGGATGCAAACCCAGTGCTAATAATGTAACACCGAATAATGTGATAACAATTAAAGTAATGATCCCCAATCCTTTGATCATCGAGACGGTACCCTGAGATACAAAGCTGTCAAAACGATAGTTTAATCTGTCCTTAAAAGAAACTTTTCTCTTCATAGAGAATGATGGGTTTTTTGAATTTAAGAGCAAAACTAGGTCTAAAATAGCTTAAAATCACGATGGAGCGTATTCGGCATTTACATTGATATGTGTTCAATATGAGACATAAAAAATTTGGAAGTATTTTTAACCAATTCGTAATATGCACTATGAGTCGACTAATTACTATCTTGTTATTAGCCATTTTACTGGCCGCCTGTAATCCCACACTTACAACTTTTTCATTTATCTACAACAATGAAGGCCCCAATAAGGAGATCGCTGAAAAGATGAAAGCTCTTCTAGAAGAGACGTACTACAATACCAATTTCTTGCTTATAGAAGGTGAGGGGACAGATCAAAATCTAGACAGTTTAATGTTAGAGACCGTAGACTTTGCTCTTGTGGAAAACTACGTTAGTTACAAAGAAGGAATTAACTCGTTATTTTCCGTTTATTCAAAAGTCCTCCACTTGTTTTACCGAAGCGAAGAAAAACTCACCACCTTTGAAGAATTAATTTACGATAAACCAATTTATATAGGAATAGAAGAGTCTCCTACCTATAATTTGATGATGGATTTATTTGACTTTTATGATGTAGATCTATCCAGAGTAAATGTGACTTTTGAAATGGCTGAGGCAGACATGGTGACCGAACTTTCAAACTTGTTATCTGAGGATATGCTCAAGCAATATGAAGGTTATCAGATTTTCTCTTTTGACTTACCTGAGAATGTTGGAAATGCTTCAACGGTAGAAGGAGTATCGTTGAAGTATCCCAGGCTCTCACCTTTTATTATCCCTAAAGATTCTTATTGGGATCTTTCTAATGAGCCTATTGTGACTTTTTCAGTAGACCTGGTTGTGATGGTGCGCTCAAGCTTAGGAGAAATACCAGTCAATGATTTTACCAGATCAATACTTAGAAATCGTCAAATATTTACTTCTATCGATCCTCTTTTATATATAGGTATGCATGAAAACTTCAATCAGGGAAAACTAAATATTCCGTTGCATGAAGGTGCCAGAACATTTTTAGATCGGGATGAGCCTAGTTTTCTGGAAAGATATGCCGAACTGGGAGGGGTGATTCTATCACTGATAATCGCGACATGGAGTGGACTTGTATCATTAGCCAAATGGCAAGCTCAAAAAAAGAAAGACCGCATTGATGAATTTTATGAAGATCTTATCACCATTAAGAATCATATTTCATTACTGAAAAAACCAAGTGAAGCGATAGAAAAAATAAAGCATGTTAAAGCTTCTCAGAATAGAGCATTTGAATTATTGATAAGTGAAGAGTTAGTTGCCAATGAAAGTTTTCGGATTTACATGGAATTGTCCAAAGAAACAGTGAATGAATTAAGGTTGAAACTCAAAGTACTTAAATCCAAAACAAGTCTAACTGCCTAATTATTTCTTCGATTTGCCATATCTAGTTTTTGTGCTCAAACGATTCTAAATTCGTGACTTCATTCTGAACGGGAATTAATGGGTCTTTTCGATTTTTTTCAAAGCGATATTGCGATAGATCTGGGAACGGCTAATACGCTTATTATCAGTAAAGATAAAATAGTAGTAGACGAGCCATCCATTATTGCAATTGACAAAAGCAACAATAAAGTCTTGGCAATAGGGAAAAGTGCGATGCAGATGCATGAAAAAACTCATGAAAACATTAAAACAATCCGCCCGCTAAAAGATGGTGTTATTGCAGATTTCCACGCTGCGGAACACATGATTAGAGGAATGATCAAAATGATGGAACAAGGGAAAAAGAGTCTGTTACCTGCATCCCACCGAATGATTATTTGTATCCCATCCGGGATTACTGAAGTAGAGAAGCGCGCTGTACGAGACTCAGCAGAGCATGCCGGGGCTAAGGAAGTATACATGATTCACGAACCCATAGCCGCAGCCATAGGTATAGGAATTGATATAGACCAACCTATTGGTAGTATGGTGGTTGATATCGGAGGAGGTACGACTGAAATTGCCGTGATTGCATTGAGTGGAATTGTTTGCGACCAGTCCATACGTGTTGCCGGTGATTCTTTCAATAAAGATATTCTTGATTATATGAGAAGGCAACATAATCTACTTATAGGAGAAAGAACGGCTGAAAAAGTAAAAATCGAAGTTGGTTCAGCTCTTACTGAACTAGATGATAGTCCTGAAGATTATGAAATTAGAGGAAGAGACCTTATGACAGGAATACCAAAAGTGATAAAAATCTCTTATTCCGAAATTGCCTTTGCAATTGATAAATCTGTCTCTAAGATTGAGGAAGCCGTACTTAAGGCATTGGAGATTTCTCCTCCTGAACTGTCGGCAGATATCTACGATAATGGAATTTATCTTACCGGCGGTGGGGCAATGTTAAGAGGTCTAGACAAACGGTTATCAATGAAAACAAAACTTCCCATTCACATTGCAGAGGATCCTTTGAGAGCTGTAGTGCGGGGTACAGGAGCAGCTCTTAAAAGTATAAATCATTTCAAAGCAGTCTTAATGACATAACAAGGTGAATGCGACGGCTCTTAAATTTCCTTTATAAACGACGAGAGATTGGAGTTTTTTTAGTTCTGGAAATTCTGAGTATTTGGCTGTTAGTTAGCTATAATAATCGCTACAACGCGAGCTTTTTTAATTCGAGTAATCAACTATCGGGTTTTGTCTCGCAGTCGTCTCAGAATGTCTCAGACTATTTTCAGCTAGATAAAATCAATGAACGATTGATGCAAGAAAATGAATTACTTCAGGAAGAGCTAAGAAGACTGAGAATTTCACCAACTGCTTTTCTTGATACTATCAATAGGTATGAGGTGATTGGAGCAAGAGTAGTTGCAAACACAGTGAATAGAAGTTCTAACTTTTTGACGATATCTGCTGGAAAGAAAGATGGTATAGAAATAGGAATGGGTATAATCACTTCTTCTGGTATTGTAGGCCAGGTTAAATCTGTATCGGATAATTTCGCCACCGTATATTCACTTCTTCATCCAAACTTCCTCATATCATCCATGGTGAAAAGAACGCAAACAAAGGGTACAGTACAATGGGATCAGGCGGATTATTTGCATGCAGAATTGAAATATATACCAAGGCATATCAAGTTAAAAAAGGGGGATTCGGTCGTAACTTCCGGTTTTAATTCTGTCTTTCCGGAGGATATTTTGATCGGGATCATAGATGAATTTGATCTTAAAGATCAGATGACCTTCTACCAGACAAGAATACAACTCGCGACAGACTTTACATCACTAGGCCAGGTTTATGCAATCAAGGACTTGTTAAAGCAGGAAAAAGATTCACTAGAACTGCTATGAACAGGTTAAGCATAAGAGAGCAGATTCTAAACTTCTTTTTTTTGATGCTTATTCAACTTCCGCTTATCCACCGTATTACGCTTTTTGATCAAGCATTTGGATTTTTTTATGTTGGATTTTTATTGCTACTCCCAGTCAATATCAGTAGATCTTATCTAATGATAATAGGTTTCTTCTCGGGACTGCTAGTGGATGTTTTTAGCAATACACCGGGAATGCATGCATCAGCGTGTGTTTTTATCATGTTCTTTAGAAATTTTTGGCTTTCGTTTATTAATAATGATTGGCGAGAACTTCCCAATCTGAACATATTATTTCTAAAAACAACTGGATTTTTTGCTTTTATCTTTCCATTGATATTGGTGCATCATTTGGTACTTTTTCTCGTGGAAAATGGAGGTTTCCATTTTTTTGGACAAATAGTAGCAAGAAGTTTTTTCAGTACTCTTTTTAGTGGTTTAATTATTTTCTTAGTGAATTTTACTTGTAGTGGAAATAAAAAGAAAGCATAATGGATAGATCTTTGATCTTGCAAGCGATCGTTATAGTAATAGCACTCATTTTTGCTATTCGTCTTTTCCATATTCAAATAATCGATAAGGATTATAAAATTGCTGCCGAAAACAATGTAGTGCAAAAAACCATAGAGTACCCCTACAGAGGATTGGTTTTTGACAACAGCGATAGCTTGATTATTTATAATTCACCGGTATATGATCTGATGGTGGTGCCTAAGGAGGCAGAAGTTAAGGATACCACAAGTTTTTGTAAGATGTTGGACATCACTGAGAAAGAATTTAAAAAGAAATTTGAAAATGCCAAGAGCTATTCTTCAATACTTGCTTCCACATTTCAGGAGCAATTGTCCGACACAGGATTTGCGAAAATACAGGATCAGTTGATCAATTATTCTGGATTTTATGTGCTCCCGCGCACGGTTCGCTCCTACCATACTGCATCGATGGCCAATATTCTAGGATATATTGGTGAGGTAAGCAGAAGTTATCTTGACAGAGATACAACGAATTACTATAAACAAGGAGATTATATAGGCATTGGTGGAATTGAAAGAGAATATGAATCAAATTTACGAGGTAGGCGCGGAATAAGCTACAAAGTAGTCAATGTTCAAGGGGTGATAAAAGATCGATACAGAGATGGAGCTTACGACACCATTCCCATACCGGGAGAAAATATTTATCTAACCATAGATCTTGAGCTGCAGCAATATGCTGAGAAACTCATGAAGGGAAAAGTGGGAAGCGTAGTAGTTCTTGAACCTACCACCGGGCGAGTGTTAGCTTTGGTTTCTGCCCCTTCATACGATCCTCAACTTTTGAGTGGAAAAAACCTCAGCAAGTTTTTTCCTGAACTTGAAACTAACAAAGAAAAGCCGCTTTTTAATCGTCCTCTGCAAGCAAGATATCCTCCTGGTTCCATGTTTAAAACCATTCAGGGAATCATAGCAATGCATGAAGGTGTAGTGCAAGCAGATGAAATCATTAGAACAGATGGATCTAACATTGGGGATTTGGCCCCTCCTGGGAAGTACTGGATGGAGAAGGCTATTCAGAAATCATCCAATAATTATTTCTACTTGGTTATGAGAAGAGTAGTAGAGAAAGGCATTAAAAAGAGCCAGTTTCTAGATGCGAGAATTGGTTATGAAAAGTGGAGAAGTTATGTCATGGAGTTTGGCTTAGGTCGAAAACTGGGGATCGATTTACCTAACGAAATAGATGGAAACGTTCCAAGCATAGAATGGTATGATAGGGTATATGGCCTAGCAAGATGGAAGTATTCAAACATTGCCTCATTGAGCATTGGTCAGGGAGAGTTATTAGTAACTCCCTTACAAATGGCAAATCTAGCAGCTATCTTTGCTAATAGAGGTTATTTTATCACTCCACATGTCGTAGAGAGAATAGAAAACTGGTCAAATCAGAATATTAAAAAAGAATTACTCCCTTTTGAACCTTCTTTGTATGAACCCGTGATTACAGGAATGGAAATGGTGATAAATTCAGGTTCAGGTAGACGTGGTTACATGGATAGCCTTAGGCTTGCAGGTAAAACAAGTACGGTACAAAACCCGCATGGAGAAGATCATTCGGGATTCATGGGATTCGCACCATTGGACAATCCAAAAATTGCCGTGGCAGCTTATGTTGAGAATGCAGGTCAGGGAGGAAGAGCCGCTGTATCCGTAGCGAGTCTTATTGCGGAGAAATTTGTATTTGGGACGGTCTCCCGAAAGTGGTTGGAAGATTACGTCCTAAAAGAAAAATATTTACCAGAAGATGCGTCAAGACTTACTATCATGGAAAATTGATTGGGTTACTGTGCTTTTTTTCGGAGTGCTTGTAATTGCAGGATGGCTAAACATCTATGCCGCAGAGTATGATCCGGATTTAAAAAAAGAAATTTTTGATCTTTCTGTCAGCGCAGGCAAACAGTTTGTTTGGATCTGCGCTTCTGTTTTCATCATTATTGTTCTTTTCTTTCTTGACCGCAATTTGTTTAACTCCTTCGCATACGTTATCTATGGTGTGTTTATTGGGTTTTTACTTCTTATACTCATAGGTGGAAAAGAAGTAGCCGGATCAAGATCCTGGATTGGAATTGGTGGATTTGGTGTGCAACCTTCAGAGTTTGCCAAATTTGCAACTGTTTTAGCGTTAGCTAAATACTTGGAAAATCCGAATAAAAACTTAAAAGACATCAAAACCCTTGCTATTTCTTTCTTCATTATTCTTATTCCAATGACCCTTACTATACTACAGGGAGATACCGGCACGGGGTTAGTCTTTGGGGCTTTGATTGTACCCATGTTCAGAGAAGGAATGCCTTCCAATTTGCTCGCAATAGTAGGTTCGATTGTCTTGGTGTTTCTATTGACATTGCTGGTTAATCAAACCGTTCTTTTTGTGGTCATTGCCATTGGCGTACTTTTAGGGATAGGCCTGAAGGCAAAAAAGCCAAAGAAATTGGTATACGTTATTGGGGTTGGTATTGTGGTCACATTTGTAGTTAAAAGCGTTGATTTCGTTCTTACAGATGTCTTAAAACCTCATCAGCAAAAAAGGGTACTATCATTAGTAAACCCTAATATTGATCCCCTTGGTGTGGGATGGAATGTAACGCAATCCAAAATAGCAATAGGTTCAGGAGGGTTTACGGGTAAAGGTTTTTTAGAGGGCACCCAAACTAAATTTGATTTTGTGCCTGCGCAGTCTACCGATTTTATTTTTTGCACTATTGGAGAAGAGCATGGATGGATTGGAAGTGTATCCCTTTTGATCGTGTTTTCTACACTGCTGCTCCGAATAGTTTATTTGGCAGAAAGACAAAAGTCAAGATTCGCCAGAATATTTGGGTATGGTGTTTTAGGGATTATTTTCTTTCATTTCTCAGTAAATGTTGCGATGACTATCGGTTTGTTTCCTGTGATTGGCATACCCTTACCGTTTTTTAGCTATGGTGGATCCTCAATTTGGGCATTTACCATTTTGCTTTTCAGCTTTTTAAAGATAGATGCGCATCGGACGCAAATGCTGCAACGTTTTTAGCGGCTGTTTCTACCTCTTTTTAAATAATTTTTCGCCTGATTTCAACATTTTTTTAGTGTTCTTTCTTCCAGGGTTTCCGGGCTGGTAAAAATCTTGTTGTATGATAATTTCACCCTGTATACAAGAGATTTTGTAACTCATTCGGGCACCTCTAAAAACTCAGTTCAAGAATTTGAGGTAGCGATTTTTTTCTGAGACAAGACGTCAAAAACGGAGTTTAGCAGCGTTAAATAAGTATTTTGATAAATAAGTATCAGGAAAAAAGATCATCTCAAAAATTGAGAGTGGGTTTTTAGAGGTGCCCTTATTATCAAACAGCTACCATCTCTGTCTTCGTCGTTTTGTGATCCTGATTTGCCAAGATTTAATCTTAAGTAGTGCCTCTAAGAAAACAGTATCTTTTGAAAGAAAACAAATGTTTCTAGCTCATAAAGAGAGTTTTATTGAGATTTCGATGTACAAATAGTCATTGAATCTATTTTAGAGCTTTTAATGAAAATGCAAGAAAACCACAAGCTCACTTTCAATTCGTTCAAAATTCAGATGAATTTTTGAGAAATAGATTCCAAAGTATAATATAGATTCAATTCATTCTTTTGTTAAAAAACTACGCTACAGGTGTCAGTAGCGTGTTTTTCGTTTTTTCTTAGGGACACTAAGTAGGATACATAATGGCAAACCTGGTTTAACCCATGGATAATGTTTCATTTCGTTCGTATGAACTTTCAGGGGTTACATGTAAAAACCAACTTAGTAAGTTGTTTTTTATCCTAAAACCTTATTTATGAAAGTATTTCATTCATCTACACAGGGAATAAACTATCGCAAACTAAAAAGCAGAATTCAATGAGCGCTTTTTCTTTTCTTGGTAAGTTTTCTACTTTCTTTAAAACGAATCTGCATTAACTCTTGCGCTAAAGTTGACTAAACTTAACACCATGTTATTTTCCATCACATAGAATATTCAGAGTATTTTTGCCGGCGTGAAATAAGCATAAAGATTCTAGAGCGAATTTAATACCAACTGCCAGGGTGAATCTTTATGGTGAATTCCATGTGTGCAATTAAAAATAGGCTCTATACACATGAAATGAGCGTAAACTTAGAATCCTTAGTATCCTAACCGAGGACGAAAAGTTTATGGGATTCTATGTGGCGATAGGAAATAAACTGATATATGAAAAGAGACCAAAAAGTATTCGATCTGATTGAGGCAGAACGAAAAAGACAGACAGAAGGTATTGAATTAATAGCTTCTGAAAACATCGTATCTCCCCAGGTACAAGAGGCGGCAGGTAGCGTCCTTACCAATAAATATGCAGAAGGTTTACCCGGAAAAAGATACTATGGTGGATGTGAAGTTGTAGATCAAATTGAAGATTTAGCGAGAGAAAGGGCTAAAGAACTTTTTGGAGCAACCTGGGCTAATGTACAGCCTCATTCGGGTGCACAGGCCAATGCTGCGGTGATGCTTGCCTGTTTGAATAAAGGAGATGAGATTCTTGGATTTGACCTGTCACATGGAGGCCATCTTTCCCACGGCTCTTTGGTAAACATGTCGGGAAAATTGTACAGTCCCAACTTTTATGGGGTTGAAAAAGAATCCGGTCTTATTGATTATGATCAGCTGGAAAAAACAGCAAAGGCAAAAAAGCCCAAAATGATCATTTGTGGAGCATCTGCATACAGCAGAGATTGGGATTATGAGCGATTTAGAACAATCGCAGATGAAGTAGGGGCCATACTTCTGGCTGATATTTCTCATCCATCAGGATTAATCGCCAGAGGGTTGCTCAACGATCCACTTGAATATTGTCATATCGTGACAACCACAACACACAAGACCCTTAGAGGGCCAAGAGGGGGGCTTATACTCATACGAGATGATATGGATAATCCATGGGGAGTAACCACTCCCAAAGGAATTGTAAAAAAGTTCAGTTCATTATTGGATTCTGGCGTTTTCCCAGGAACCCAGGGGGGGCCTCTAGAACATATTGTTGCTGCTAAAGCGATTGCATTCGAAGAAGCCTTGTCGGATGATTTCATGAAATACATCCTTCAGGTAAAGAAAAACGCAGCGGCGATGGCACAAGCCTTTGTCAGTAAAGGCTACAATGTGAGTTCCAAAGGAACTGAAAACCACTCACTGCTTATCGATCTTAGAAGTAAAGAAGTCACAGGAAGAGATGCAGAAAATGCCTTAATCAAAGCGGATATCACCGTTAATAAAAACATGGTTCCTTATGACGATAAAAGTCCATTTGTTACTTCAGGTATGCGTTTAGGCACTCCTGCAATTACAACCAGAGGCCTGCTAGAGGCTGATATGTCAAAGGTTGTAGATCTTATTGATCAGGTAATTACTCACCAGGATAATGAGGAAAAAATTGCTGAGGTTAAGGCTGAGGTCAACAAGTGGATGTCCGACGTTCCATTGTTTAAGTCGTGAGTTGGTTTTAAATGAACCGATAGGACAAATTATTTCCCCTTA
Source organism: Bacteroidota bacterium (assembly GCA_038746525.1). Taxonomy (GTDB): domain Bacteria; phylum Bacteroidota; class Bacteroidia; order Cytophagales; family Cyclobacteriaceae; genus Ekhidna. The sequence goes on along the minus strand of JBCDKO010000021.1, from coordinate 9,254 downwards.
CAGAAAGGAAAAAGAGGAAGGACTCTGCTTTTCTGGATCAATTATTGAAAATTTCCTCAATAAATTTAGTGATGCAAACTTTTTAGAAACTAAAATACCTGAAAAAAGAAGATCCTTCAAAATCAAATAGTTCATTGATACTATTAAGTATGGATAATGAAATAATCTGGGTGAGGTTATTAGGAATCTTCCAATGCTAGAGGATGAAATTAAAATAATTACAAAAGAATAATGCCCTTAGATCAAATACCCGAAGAAAAAGAAATGTCCTTTTTGGATCATCTTGAAGAATTGAGGTGGCACATCATCAGGTCATTAATTGCCATCGTATTATTTACTGTAGCGGCCTTTGTTGCTAAAAGCTTCATTATCGATACAATCATTCTTGGTCCTTCCAAAACAGAATTCTGGACTTATCGGAAACTTTGTGAGTTGGCAACCATCATTGATACCCCCGCCCTCTGCATAGAGGAACTTTCCTTTGAGCTGGTGAGTAGAAAGCTCAGTAGCCAATTTATGACCCACATCACCGTATCTTTTGTCGTTGGCCTGATCATTGGATTTCCGTACTTGTTTTGGGAGATTTGGAGATTTATAAAACCAGGTCTTCATCCACATGAGAGAAGAGCCTCCAGAGGGGCTACTTTTTCAGTAAGTATTCTATTCATTATTGGGGTACTGTTCGGCTACTTCATCATTTCTCCTATATCAGTTCGTTTCTTTGCTACTTATCAGATTTCGGAAACACTACAAAACCTCTTTGACCTATCTTCATATATCACCACTGTTACCGTGATTGTACTCGGTAGCGGTTTGCTATTTCAGTTGCCCGTAGTGGTTTACTTTCTTACCAAAGCTGGCCTTGTGAGTTCTGGTCTTATGAAAAAATACCGAAGGCATGCCATCATTGTTATATTGGTTTTAGGTGCTATGATCACTCCACCAGACCCTTTTAGCCAGATATTAATTGCATTACCCTTGATGACTTTATATCAAATGAGTATCTTTCTGGCCAAAAGGATCGAAAAACGAGAAGAAAAAGCCGAAAGAGCACTGACCAAATAAAATGAGGCCACTTTTGGAATCCTTGATATTTCTACCGCGGACGAGTAAAGTTTATCGAATACTATGTGGCCAATTAAAAGCAAACGCGATCACATGGACATAGGAATAGGTGGCGATCATGCCGGATTTCGTTATAAGGAGCGACTTATTAGATTTCTAAAAGAAAAAGGTCATAAAGTAGAAGACTATGGTCCTGATTCAGAGGATGCTGTGGACTATCCTGATCATGTGCATCCATTAGCTTCTTCCATTGCAGCCAAAGACCACGATTTTGGGATATTGATTTGTGGGAGTGGAAATGGGGTTGCAATTACCGCTAATAAACATGAAAACGTAAGAGCCGCACTATGCTGGGTTGGCGAAATTGCTTCTCTGGCCAGAAAACACAACAATGCAAATGTGCTTTGCTTGCCAGCGCGATTTATTGCATACGAGTACGCGGAATCTTTAGTTGAGATCTTCTTGGGCACCGATTTTGAAGGAGGTAGGCATGGAAAGAGAGTCGTTAAAATTAATTGTTAATTCTTCGGTAATCGTTTGAACTAACCTTGGAATAAGTTTCCTCTAAGTAAGGAAATCTAAATATTAGTTTTGGCATTACTTTTAGTTCGTCTATGATAATATCCGGATCTGACCGTTGAAGGATATCATATAAAATGATAGCTTCTTCATAATAGTTAATTCCCTTTAATGCCTTTCCAGAAATATACTCATTAAAACAAGGAGTAATCATTTCTAATTTTGCGTAAAGCTCGAGTTTCTCCCCCAATACCAGCACTTTTCCCCCAATAAGATCTGGTTCTTCAATGATAAGTGATTTTGGAAGGTTCTGATAAGTATACCCCGAATAAAAAAGGAGGCTGAAGATAACTGCTCCAGGAATGATAAAAACAGAGATCTGTTTCTTTAAAAGAATGAAATAGTGTGTGAGGAAATAGGCGACCACAGGCACAGTGAATAAAAGTTCCAAACCAGATTTTTCATTGGACAAAAAGAAAGTAGCGATACCTCCTAACAGCAAAATCCAGATTACCTGCTGTACTTTTTGTTGAAAATTCGTAAGCCTAGCGGATTTCACTGTTTTAAAAACAGCAATAAGGAACACAAATGCCAGAGGAGCAGAAATAAACAAAAGATCTTTTAAGGATACAAACCTAACTGTTGAGGCAAATAGTCCATCTATGATAAATCGCTCAACAAACAGACCATGGATCCCAAATAGATAATAGTAGACGAGAAAGAGGGAAAATATAAGCAGGAATCCAAAAAAATAAAGCAATAATCTTCTCGCGATCGCAGTAGTGAAAAGAACAAGAGAAAAAAGGAAAACCAAGAAAAAAACACAGGCTGGTAGATAAATCATTGCTGCCAATCCGATGAAAATCCCGCTACTTAAAAAGAGCTCATCAGTCACTTGATTGTCTATTCTCCTAAAAACATTTCTCAATGTAAGAAGTATAAAAGTCAAACTCATGAGCTGCGGGGAAAGGGTCATAAAATCAGGAATAGAGATTATCAAAATCGTATAAAAAAAAGCGGGCAAGTAACTATTCTCAGCGTAGACCTTGTTTTTTAACAAAAGGGAATTGAAAATACTTGCCTGGAGAATGATAAGCAATGAGCTGATGATCCAAAAAACAAGTTGGGTCCTTCCAAAGATCATATTAATGAACTTGTAAGTCATTGCAGCCAAAGGACCTGTATAATCAAAGGTCTGTGAGTACATCATGTAACCTTTCCCCAACCACTCACCCAGTAGAATCCATTTGAGTTCATAATAGGAGGTATCCTGAATGAGATACTGCTGAGCCAATCGGACAGTGATAAGGATCAGAAATATAAAAACCAGTCGGTAAGGATCGTTTATTCTAAAAAACCGAAGCAATGATTCAAAGAGTTACTCTTCTGATTTAAAATTCGAAATTAGATAATAGAATAAAGCCCTTCGTCATAATATTAGGATATTTGTTTTTATTTATGGAAAGTCAAAGACAAATAAAGTACGCAAAGCAAATTCAGAAAGATCTGGCAGAAATCTTTCAAAAAGACCCAAACTATTATTTTAAATCTGCACTTGGAACCATTTCACGTGTCAATGTTTCTCCTGATCTGGGCCTTGCAAGAGTATACGTTAGCATATTTCCCATCAATTTAGCTAAAAATGTGTTTGAACATTTGGATGGAATTAAAAGTGAGATCCGCTATAAACTAGGGAAGAAAATAGGTGATCGGGTGAGGATCATTCCTGAGCTGGTCTTCTTTCATGATGAAACGGAAGAAAAAGCGCAAAAACTGGATAAATTAATTGACAATCTGAAAATCCCTCCTTCGGAAGAAGAATGAACCTCCCTTTTTTCATTGCCAGAAGATACTTTCTTTCTAAAAAGAAAAAGAATTTCATAAATATCATTTCAATGATTTCTATGATCGTTGTGGCTATAGGCACAGCATGTTTAATCATTGCCCTTTCTGTTTTCAATGGACTAGGCGGATTGCTGAGAACTATGTACGGAAACTTTGACCCCGATATGATAATAACCCCTATACAAGGTAAGTCTTTTCGTCATAATGATTTCACAATGGCGAAAATGGAAGAGCTGGAAGGAGTGATTGCGGTATCAGAGGTAATTGAAGATGATGTGCTTTTAAGGTATAAACAGTCTCAGCGGGTAGTCAGATTAAAGGGTGTTAGCAGGGCTTTCGATAAGTATAGCGGTATCAAAAATGTAATCGTTGCCGGTCAGTTTCCCTTAGTTAAAGACAGTATTGGGTATGCATTGATAGGTAGAGGAGTGCAATATGACCTTTCCATCAATCTTCAGGATGATTTCTACACCCTTCAAATCTATTATCCAAAAAATATTGGCCCAAGCGTGGTAGATCCCGAAAAAATGTACAACGTCTTAAACATTGTTCCTGGTGGAGTATTTGCAATCGAAAAGCACTACGATGAGAATTATGTTTTTGTTCCCGTTGAGTTTGCCCGGAAATTACTAAACTACGAAGATAGGCTTACCTCATATGAGGTGTATTTAGATCCCAGCGCAGATGAGATGGAGGTAAAAAAGAAGGTTTCCTTACTCATTGGAGATAAATTTTCAATCAAGTCAGGAGAAGAGCTACATAGCGCTCTATTCAAAGTATTGGAAATCGAGAAACTTTTTGTATTTCTTACTCTTACTTCCATTATCGCCATTGCCTCAATAAATATCTTTTTTTCACTAACCATGCTAGTTATTGAAAAAAAGAAAGATATTTCTGTGCTTTTCTCACAGGGAGCATCTTATAAATTGATTCGCACTATCTTTATTTTTGAAGGTTGTATTGTTGCTTTTAGCGGTGCTGGATTGGGTCTTTTGTTGGGACTGGGGATCAGCTGGGTACAGCAAGCGTTCGGCATAGTTGGTATGGGTATGCAATCTGCTGTGGTAGCCAGCTATCCTGTTAAAGTGGAGTTAATGGACGTATTTATAACAATACTTGCAATAATTGTAATTACGGTCCTGGCTTCCATTCAGCCAGCGCTAAAGGCGAGCAAGTCTTTCTCAATTAAAACATTACAATAACACAATATCCACTTTATGTTTTGGCTGTTGGAATTCTTCGAAAATTTTGTAATTTCGAAGTTTATTTAGACTAATTTCTTAGTGAAAGTCTCCCCTGAACAACCATTCGAATTAATTTATTCTTTGTATGAACATGAGTATCTGGGTTATCTTTTTGAGTCTTTTGTTGTGCAACTTAATCAGAAGGGAAAACTCACTTATTCAAACCAAAACATCTCCTCTAAAAACGCCTCTGAATTCGCTTCTGGTTTAGATGAGGATGATTACCAAATCATTCGATTAATAGATGAAACACGGCAGGATCAAGTAATTAATAAGTTCCAAAAAAAACGACAAAAGCCCGAAGTATTTTTTCTTAGTACGTTTGATAATCAAGTAGGAAATAAGGCATTGCAAAGAGAAATTGTAAGCTATGTAGATCGGCGAACGTCCCAAATCATGTCCCTTATTCATACTAAGAGATTGTTTGAAATGGGCAAGGATGGGGAACCCACCTGGAAGGAGTTGGAAATTGAAGATGAGAAAGCATCCGTTTTATTTCATTTTCGAAAAAATAATGACAATACCCACTACTTTCCTACCATCAAATTAAAAGGTAAAAAAGTTGATTTTTTAAATAATGGCAGCTATTTACTTTGCAAAGAGCCGGCCTGGCTTGTGTCTGATGGTAAACTTTTCACCTTTCAAAAACCTATTAACGGGGGAAAAATCAAACCTTTTTTGAAAAAGAAGTTCATTCTTATTCCAAAGGATATTGAAAATACATACTACAAAAAGTTTGTAGCTCCTCTAATTTCAGAGTTTGATGTCTACGCAAAAGGATTTGATATCCTGATACATAAACCTACACCTACACCTAAAATCACGGTTAGCGAACTACAAACGGTCCAATCGTCTTCGCTATTTGAAGAAAACGCTGAAAATACTAAGGGCACCAAGAGTGATAAACTTCTTTTGGAGCTCTCATTTGATTATGGAAAACATAACTTCAACGCCGACAAATTGAGTAGGGTGAGTGTTACTTTGGAGCAGATTGATAGCAAATATGTTTTTCACCGCATTACAAGGGATCACGATGGGGAAAAAAATATTATTCACCGCCTTTCCGAAAAAGGTCTTCCACTTCGGAATTCTAGAATCACTTTGCCCAAAGCAAAAGCCTTCGATTGGTTTGGAAGAAACCACGACCTTCTTGAGAATTTTATCATCAACCAAAGGCAGAAAGACAAGAGGTTTTTTTTAGGAGAATCTACCATTGACTTAGAGGTGAGCGAAAGAATTGATTGGTTTGATTTAAGAGCGAAGATAAAATTTGGAGACTTTGAAATACCTTTTTCAGCAGTAAAAAAGTGCATTTTAAAAGGTAAAATGGAAATAACTCTACCTAATGGTGAAATTGGAGTCATTCCTGAATCGTGGATCACGCGCTACAAGGACTTGTTTGTTTTTTCGAACCAAACTGACGAGGGCATTTTACTCAACAAAATACATGTCTCTTTGGTACAAGAATTAAAAGAAGGAGAACTAGCGAAAGTGACGATGGATAGAAAGCTTGAAAGACTTCTTTCCTTTGAGAAAATAGAAGATTATGAAACCCCAAGCACTTTTAAAGGAACGCTCAGGCCGTATCAACTTGCTGGTTACAATTGGTTAAGGTTTTTGGATGAATATAATTTTGGTGGGTGCCTGGCTGATGATATGGGACTTGGAAAAACCATCCAAACCCTAGCCCTTTTGCAGCAGCAAAAAGATGAAAATCCTAAAGCGACAAATTTGTTGATCATGCCCACTTCATTGTTATACAACTGGGAAATGGAAGCGAAAAAATTCACTCCTGGGTTGAAGATACTTAAATATACTGGTATCAATCGCAAAAAGTGTAGCAAGCAGTTTGCAACCTATGATCTGGTCATCACCAGCTACGGAACCACTCGGGTAGATACAGATATTCTCTCGAATTTTTACTTCAATTATATCATTCTGGACGAATCACAAGCCATAAAGAATCCTGATTCCTTGATAGCCAAAAAAGTCCGGTGTCTAAAATCACGGAGAAAATTAATTCTCTCAGGAACGCCCATAGAGAACAGCACGCTGGATTTATGGTCCCAAATGAGCTTCTTAAATCCGGGTCTGTTGGGTAATGAATCCTACTTTAAGAAAGAGTATTTGATACCTATTGAGAAGAAAAGAGATGAGCTCAAAACCAAAAAGCTCAATGCCATTATTAAACCATTTTTATTGCGTAGGGAAAAAAGTCAGGTAGCCAAAGATCTTCCTGAAAAGATGATAAATATCCGCTACTGCACCATGAGTGACGATCAGAAAGCATTGTATGAAGATGAGAAAAATGCTTTTAGAAGCAAAATCCTGGATGTAATAGAAACAGATGGACTGGCTAAATCTCAAATGATCCTATTACAAGGGCTAATACGGCTCAGACAGATTGCCAATCACCCAAAAATGGTGAATCCTGAATACGAGGGTCTCTCAGGCAAACTAGAAGAAGTTACTTACATGATTGAAAACTCTGTGTCAAAAGGTCATAAAGTTCTTATATTTAGTCAGTTTGTGAAGCATCTTGCCATAGTAGCTGACTACTTAAACAAGCAAGAGATTCATTTTTCATATTTAGATGGTACTACAAAAAATCGTCAACGCGAGGTAGAAAATTTTCAAAACGAAAATACGGTTTCGATCTTTCTTATTTCGCTCAAGGCAGGTGGTAGTGGATTAAATTTGACCAAGGCGGATTATGTTTTTCTTCTAGATCCATGGTGGAATCCCGCTGTAGAAGCTCAGGCAATCGATAGAGCTCACCGGATTGGTCAAACCAAAAAGGTCTTTGCTTATAAGTTTGTAACGAAAGATACCATAGAAGAAAAGATCATTAAGCTCCAGGAACATAAACAAAAGCTGGCCTCTGACCTCATTGCAATAGAAGAAAGTTTTGTGAAAGGTCTCTCTCAGCATGATATTAAAGAGCTATTTGATTAAATTTTAATCCTATATAAGGGTAGGATTTTGAACTTGTTGTTAAAATGGGTACAACTAATTTCATAACATCATTTATGAGAAACCCAATAATAAGTCTGATAGTGTTTATACTCGTAATCAACACTTGCCTATGTTCCTCAGCCAAAGGTCAAAAAGAGTTTGGATTTAAAATGCCTGAAGGAAGAAAACGAATCGAAATTCGATTTGAGCAGCACAATAATCTCATCGTTATTCCGGTCACCATTAATCAATTTCTTACGCTAAAATTTATTCTGGATACAGGTGTGAAAACCGCTATACTTACGGAAAAGCTCTACGCTGATATATTGGAACTCACTTATTTGAGAGAGATCACTATTGCCGGACCTGGCGTAATAGATTCTGTTAAAGCATACGTTGCTAATCAGACTACTTTTTCTCTACCTGGCGGAATAATTGGGGATAATATGAACTTGTTAGTTTTAAGAGAAGACTACTTAAAGCTTTCTGAGAATATTGGAGATAATGTACATGGAATCATAGGCTATGATATTTTCAGTCGATTCGTGGTAGAAATCAATTATGACGATAGTATTCTTACACTTCATCATCCCAAGAAATTTAAAAAAGATAAGAAAGCTATTTCTGTTCCCATTTCCATTAATGGCAGCAAGCCTTTCGTAGAGGCAATGGTAAAGCAAAAGGATAAAAAGGCTTGTTTAGATATTATGATTGATACAGGCGCCAGCCATGCAGCGCTATTGGATTATCAAAACCTTGAGGGTATTAGCATTCCTGATAAACGAATAGAGACCCGTCTGGGCAGAGGAATCGCCGGGGAGATCCCTGGATATGTGAGTAGAATGGATTCCGTGAAAATTGATCGCTTTGGATTCGATGAAATGTTGGTTTCCGCCCCGTTTGAAGGAGCATATAACAAAGTGATAAAACGTGGGGCTAGAGTTGGAACATTTGGAGGCGATTTACTTACCAGATTCAGGGTGACATTTGATTATGGAAATAAAAAATTATACTTAAAAAAAGGGGATGAATTCAAAGATGATTTTGAGTATAACATGAGTGGCATGACTATTAACTCTATCGGTTCTAACCTGGATACGCTACAAGTAGTATTAGTAGATAAAAACAGCCCGGCATCAAGAGCGGATATTAAAAAAGGGGATATTATCCATTCCATTAATGGGAGAAGTCTCCGAACACATAAACTCTCGGATATTTTTGCTCTTCTTAGATCTAAAGACGGAAGGAAAATAAAAGTTAAGATTCACCGTGATGGAGAAAAACTCAAAAAGAAACTTTACTTAAAGCGAGTGATTTAGCTGACCATATCCGTTAAGAAGTGTGATAAGAACAAGAGCCGGTAATTCTTACTCCTAAAACATCCTCCCCAGATCTAGTGAACCGTTCTATACGCAAACCCAAGTAGTCGTACAAGAGCTCAACCCAAGCGTTAATACTTAGGGCTTGCTGAGAAACGTTTTTTCAATTCAAAAAACACGTTTATGTGGTCAAAAGATACTGTTTAGTAAATTTCTTTTTCAATAGGTGCAAGGTTTTCGAGCAGATGCTTCCATTTTCGGTGCACTGAAAAAGCTCGAAATCGAGATTTTTCAACTAGTCACAGGT
>JBCDKO010000020.1:0-36577 GCA_038746525.1 Bacteroidota bacterium | reverse complement strand
TTATTTCATCGCAGCTTTAGTACCACCAATTGTATAGAAAATTTGAATTCACAGCTTAACAAGTACCTTCATAACGTCAAAAGATGGAGGCATTCACAACAACGCTACAGATGGGTAGCAGCCGCATTGCTGGAAATACAAACGAACATGAGAAAAGTAGTGAACTATCGATACCTGCAGACCATGAGAGAGAAGCTCATAGAGGAGATGAAAAGAGTAGAACAAAACCAAAACATACATTCAAGCACAGCATAGTAAAACCCTCTAAATTCCAACTAAGAATGAAACATTGTCTAAGAATTTAACAATTAACTAATTCGAAAGCTTTAAATTCTAGTGATGTCTAAGTGGTGATCTTAGGTATTAAGAAAATTCAAATTATCATGTAAACTGACAACCATCGAGGTCCATTCTTTATAAGTTAGGAGTAGAATGTCTTTTAGCGTTATTAATGACGAATTGCAAAAGATAGAAAAATGAAAACTGGTTCAATAATACATCTTAAGTTATCGATACAATTAGTTAACTTCACGTCGAACCGTTTTATTAGTAACTAAAAAATATTATATGAGAAGTTTTATTAATCTAGGGTTATGGTCTTTATTCTTGATCATTTCTTTGAGTAGTCATGCGCAGGAAATCCAGTCTGGGATGTTTAAATTAAACAGAGACATACGAGAATTTAACCTGAATGAAAATGAAGGGCCGAGGGGTTTTGGTTATGAAGTAAAATTTAAAACTCCCTTTGAAGAAAAGCCTGAAATTATGTTATCGGTTACTTCTGTGGACGCAAACACCAGAGTAGGTATTAGATATAGAGTGGAAACCGGTTTTGTAACAAATGAGGGCTTTTTGATCAAAGTTGGCACTTGGGGTGACAGTAAAATCTATGCGTTGGAAGGTCAGTGGATTGCCATTGAGAAGTAATGAATCATTCGTTAGAAACGCAAAAAGTGGTAAAAATCCTTACCACTTTTTTGCTAAGTCACTTTCTTCTGTTTAGATACAGATTTCATAACTCATTATTATCAAAATAGTTACCATCTCAGTAATCGCTGTTTTGTGATCCTGATTAACTATAATTTAATCTTTGAACCGATGGATTTACGGATTTTCATAGAAGAAAAAGCATGCAATAGTGTTAGTGTAAAACTGTGAATGACATTTCATCAACTTTAATTATATGTTTTGTGATTTTCTTTAAAACTAGAGATACGCTCATCTAGTTACCAGAAAACTTATGGTTCAGCAAAAAGAGTAATCAATTGGCAATAGATTTATAGTAGTAGGCACTTAGTAAATATGAAAAATGGGGTTCAGCATGCATATGAGCACATTTGAATTTATAAATGTATTGATTCATTGTATTTGCTTTATCTGAATGATTCATTTTTTTGTTTGCAGTTTGCCAGAGCTATTTATTAAAAGCCTATTTCAATAGATTTATTTTCTTAATCTATCTTATTTAAGTCAAATACAGAAATTTATTCTGTAATTAGTGTGAATAACTCAGTACGTCTCAAATGAAACTTTATCATCAAGATAGCCAAGCAGAAATATATTATGAATCGGAGCTGAATGCACTTCTGCTTAAATTTTTGCCTGAAACGGACGACGATCATCATTTTGTAGAGATCAGTGAATTCTTTTTAAATGCGATGAAAGAATTCAACACCACCCGGCTAATAGTGGATGCAAGAGACATGGGAATTCTTGACTATGAATCTCAGCTTTGGCTATCTAAAAGCTTTTTTAAACAAATAAAAAGCTATGCAAAAGGGAAGAAAATTATACATGCCACCTTAATTGATCCGGAAAAACTCATGAGTAGGGTTTCTATAGCTAATGTCAAAGAGCGATTGGGTGAGGAGGTAGAAGGTTTTGATTTCCTTGAATTTACAGATGAACAAGAACTGCGAAAGTATTTTTTAGCAAGCATCTAATGGATTTTTGAATAGACCAAATCAAATAATGGCTCTGTTTAAGAACTTAGATTACATAGTTATAAATCATAACATAATGGCAAGAACTACCGGCTAAAACAAAAACATGAAAAATAGCATGATTAAACGGAAGTCTGTTGATACTATATAATAATGCTCCTAGTGTATAACTAATTCCTCCTCCTAAAAGCCATAAAAGTGGCGCTGTGCTAAAATGTTCCAGTAAAGGTTTAATTGCAATTACAGCAATCCAACCCATCCCCACATATACAATTGTAGAAGCACGGTCGTACTTTCCGGTGAAAAAAAGTTTGAGAAGGATACCTGTAAAAGCAATACTCCAAATAATAATTAGAAGAGAAGGACCCCATGAATTCCCAAGGGAAATCATGCATATTGGAGTGTAGGTTCCTGCGATAAGAACAAAGATGGCTGTGTGATCAAAAATACGAAGCTTAATACGTTTAGCTTCGTTTTTTGAAGCATGATAAGTAGCGCTAGCTATATATAATACAATGAGGCTTACACCAAAAATGGCTGAAGCCAGAAGCTCAGAAGAGTTGCCCGACTTTGTAATGAGAAAATAGGTTGCCGGAATACTTAGAACTGTGCCGAGAGCATGAGTCCCTATGTTCCAATTTTCTTCTGTCGTAGAATACTTCATTATTTTATTTCATTATCTATCAGACTTTCTCTTGGCTAGGCTTAATATGTTCATCACTTTTGATAATATCGAAATAAAGATTTGCCATTTTTGAAAAGAAGATGAAAAAGATATTTTCCATTTTTTAGGGTTTCTTCATTTGATTGGTTGAAGACATCAGTCCAGATTTTATCTCCTTTCTTTCACATGGAAGTTACCTAAACATGATATCTCGCCTGGATTATTATCAATATTAACCACCTTCGGGCTTAGATTCAATGCAATGCTGTTTGTCTTTCGACGAACGCGTTCTTTTTATTTATAGATACACAGTCAAAACTCTTTTTATTTCTCCCGACGAAAAGAGTAAATCATAGCGATATCAATCAGTAGCATTCATTTTAAGTGTTTCTTAAAAAGCGTTTAAATCTTTAAAAGTCTTTGATTAACTAATTCCATAGATTATGTCATTTTACTAAAAATATTACAAGAATAGTTTGGAATTAATTGAAATAAAGTACGGAAGTTTAGCTTCTTCAAGTGCTCTTTGAATCTCCAAATTATTGCTGTCTATCCCTAAAGTTCTCCAGAAACGATTGCTATGGCTATTTAGGAATAAGTAAAATCAATTTTTAATTTCCATTCTTGGTGTCTTCACTCTTAAAGTACAATCTCACCTTCAAATAGATTAAAATCAATTGTGCCAAGAGACCATTAATCCAGAGTAGTAAAAAAAAGAAACAAGCGTGTTTCTATACTCCATGTTGAATTAATGATTTTTTAGATAGGTCTTAATGGCTTGAATCAAATCTTTGTTTGTATTTACATATTGTTGAGCTTTTCCTTTCAGAAAGTCCTGAGTTTCACGATAAACATAGAGTTTCCTGAAATTTCCTGGTTCAAGTAAGATTCTACGGGTTATCGAATAATCCAATTCAAGATTATTGGCGGTAACTTGTTGCATATCAATTGCTTCATCTGTGTTAATATCATTGACAGTGGACTGCAAGCGTATATATTCAAATTCTCTAAGCTTTACCACATTAGGTTGAACAAAGTTGAAATATCTCATTAATTCAAGCCTAAGTTTATGATCAGAAATGTTGGGGATAAGTCCTTGTTCATTCATTGACTGGAAAGCGCTATAGTGAACAACAGCCACTAAATATCCATGGGTCCTTTTATAATAATACTCCAAGCTATCATCTGATTGATTCGCTAATATGTTTTGAATCGTCTTCTTCAAGTTTCTGCCTATTCTATTAGAATTATCTACATGAAAATGAAATTGAACCGAATCCTGTCTTAAATCTTCCAGAACATTGAGAAGACCATCTTTAGTGGCTGCATCCACTTTTCGTTGCTCGTTCCAGTTGTTCAAAATGAAAGCCCCCAGAATACCAATAGTGATTACAAGAATTTCTAAAAGGTACTCGGGCCATTTTTGGGACAATATTTGAAATATTCTTTTCATGTTTAAAGGAGTCTAGTATTTTTTTAATTGCACATATGGAATTCGCGATAAACCGCATCGACGGACCGATTGATTCGGTGGTTAATATCAATTCACCTTTGGATCTTCATACTCATTTAATGTCAGTTTGAGGGGATAGAAAGCGATTTTTTTGATCGTTACATTTAAGATAACAGGAATGTCAAATAGTCTTTTTTAGAAAAAGTTAAAGGATGTATTCCATTTATTTTAACCTAAATTTTTAGCAGGTACAGCAATTACATCCATAGAATTCTTCGATATTTTTATCTGCAATAATGAAAAAAACCTCGTAACAATTCTTTGCATCTTCTAATCTAATTTTTTGCTTATCTACTTCGGTTTTTGTTTTAGAACTCCTGGCTCAATGTAAATTTTTCTATCGCAAACACACACAAATCACTTACAGAAAATTCTCTTTTGAATTATAAAGATGTCTTTGAATTTGAAATGATGCAGGATTACAACAAAATAGATTTACCAGGTACATCTATTTTCAGAGAATTTAAGGGGTCGAGTTAGACGTTCTGTGTTTAATGTTTTCTTCTTGATGAATAAATTTAATGAATTAAAAAATATATAAGTTGTTGTGATGATAATATCAAAGGTCGTAATCCGTGATTAAAGGAAGTGTATATTATCATTTTGTTAAGTGGAAAAACAAAAACTGTAATAATTGCTTTTAAAATAAAATAATCATATAAAACATGAAAAATCACAAATCTTTTTTTGTAGGTCTAGTCCTTACAAGTCTAATTACCTTTAGTGTACAAGCCCAGGACAAGAATATTGTTGAGCTTGCCATTGAAACAGAATCTCTTTCTACCTTAGTTACTGCCGTTAAAGCAGCGGGATTGGTTGAAACTCTAAGTGGAGAAGGTCCATTCACAGTGTTTGCTCCAACAAACGATGCATTTAGTAAACTTCCTGATGGTGTTTTGGATATGCTATTAAAGCCTGAAAATAAAGACAAATTAACAGAAGTATTAACCTATCATGTTCTGGGATCAAAAGTAATGTCTACTGATTTGGAAGAAGGTATGAAAGCCAAAACAGTCCAAGGTGATGAAGTTTCAGTAAGTTTAAAATCAGGTGCACAGATCAACGATGCTAACGTTGCCTCTGCAGATATCAAGGCTTCTAACGGAGTAGTACATGTTATTGATAAAGTAATATTACCCCCGTCTATGGAGATGTAATTGAATTTGTTATTGTTTAAAAAAGCCTTCATTAGAAGGCTTTTTTTATTACAGAATAAACGGTGTATTGATAATCGATTCCAATTTTTTAGTTGAAAATATCTTTTGTAAGTTTTTTAATGATGTGAATAAACAGATAAAAACGAAGTAAGGGGAGTTTTTATCCGAGTGGAAGTATATTTTCCCAAACTCAGCTTTTTCTAGTTATCAAGCTATTCTTATCAACAACAATATGATGTTCTACAAAGTAATTTTTTCCACCTGAAAACCTTCTGGATGTTTTATTTTTTAAATTCTATGTTCTCCATCTTTCCAACCCAAACCCTTACCCAAACTTTAGGTTGTATACTTACTCAAATAAAGAGGCATACACCTCACCTGGACACCGCCCAGCCTCCACCTTTTCGCTTAGAAATAATTGGATGAAGTCTGCATCTCGATCTATGTAAAATGGTGTGCAATTGTATTGTGAAAGAAAATACTATTCTCTTATGATTCGACATCATCAGGCATGCCTAGGGCTTGAGTAAGTTCTTCACGAAGGAGTGCTTCAGATAGTCCAAATCAAACTCCCGTACAATATCTATACATGCGCTGTCGCTACTGATTTCATAAGTCTGCCTGTTCCAGGTGATTGAGAAGAGACCGAAGTCGGAATTGATCAAGTCGCTGGCTTCAGTTTCATATTCTTGGACATAGGTTGGCTTATCGCCAAAAAAAAGAAAAAAATTAGCTTGACTGCCATCGTAGGTACGGTGCAACCGGATTGTTTCCGACAGTCCATTAAGCTCACTCATGATTAGATCAAGCTCGGCTTCCAGATTAGAGTGAGGATTGGGCAGAAAGATTTCTAGATCTTCAGCCTTGATTTTGTATCAGGGTCTAACTCAATACAAAGCGACGGGTCGAGAATAAAATTGAACTATCCAGGTACAAAGGCCGGAAAAGACACTATTCGCGGATATTTAATTGAAAACTCTTACAAAATGTTTAATGACTCTATGGCAACTCATGTGGGTATTCATCAATACTTTGAATATCCAATTGAAGTTAAATTGAGGAGTGAAATATGAGTTGAGATATTCACTTCTTGGGTACAGCTTATAGTGCTTTGTTCATCCCGTTCTTCCAGTTTTATAAACTGGAAGTCTTATCATAGGATTTATCATCCGGATTCTTTCAGGTTTTGGATGATTATAGCATTAGACTATCGAATGAGGACAAAGGTGAATAATATTTTGTAACGCCAAAGCGGAGATACGGGCGTGATGATCTTCCTCTCCATGAACAAAGGCGATACAGTAACCCTGGCTGTGAACGCCAACTATGAAACAGCTCCAAGCGGAAACGGGTTTTTAGGCACAGCTTACGATGCCTTGTTCAATTCGTTTGATGGTTACCATTCAGCTACTTTAAATTGATTATCAATCGGTTAATAACCGTAATTACTGAAGACAACATTATTATGTGTAGCTACTCAAAATAATATTTTAAATGAAATTAATTTACCATAAAATGTACTGTAAATAAGATCTGTTATTTATTATCTCTAATTAAAATTTTGGAAGAGTAGCTGAATAGTAACGAATAACACCCGAATTTCGGGTTAGAATCCCTCGTCGGAAAAGTGATAGTGCTGTCGTAATTGTGTGTCGGGAAATTGATAGCATTTAGCGCGTTTGTTATAGCGGGATCGGGGTGCTGTTATGATTTTTGCTTCATAGAAGATACCCGAATCTGGTCCTATTTTTCATTTTCGGATATCATTTTTTAACACAAGCCAACTATAATGATCAATACAGCTTTGAGCGTTTTGAAAGAAAAGCTCAACGAATATCTAAGGATAAAAACGGAGGTAGACAGCGACTTGGTAAAGTTCATTGAGAGCAATAACAATGATCCGATTTCATTCACCAACAACGCAGTTACTCCTTTCCTGATCAATGTATCAGAAGATCGCAAATTCAGAAATCCGGACCAGTTTTCAGGAGTAGTAAGAGATAGTATAAGAACGCAATCAAATCCCGAAATCCGGATTGAATTGCTCGTACTATTTGTGTCTAAGTTTGGCGATTACAATCAGGCGCTCAACTTTCTCTCTTTTGTCATTAAGTTTTTCCAGACCAATAGGATTTTCACGCCTAAAAATTCGCCTGCGCTGTCCGAGGAAAAAATAGAGAAGCTTGTCATTGAACTTATTTCTCTCCCTCTCGAAGAACAAAACCAGGTATGGCACTCTTTAAGTACCTCCTACCTGCCTTCTGTTCTGTACAGGATACGCTTACTTCATTTTATTGATGAGCAAAGCATAGAATTCGCAGGTGAGCATGCAGCTGATATGCATTTTAACATCGCTGAAAACCTAAGAAAATGAGATACAGGGAATTCTTTCGAATCGTAATATCCCATCAATATTTTTCTGATGGTTTGGAAGATTTGGTTCTTGTACCTCAGGAGCACACTTCAAAAGCTCTATCCAAGCAACATTTTCTGGCAAAAGAGTCTGAAAACGGGGTCAACGTTCTGATACCGGTGAATGAAGAAGGCAAGACATTACCAGTCATAAATCCCGATGATGTATTTGCTTTTAATGCTTTTCCAACATCTGGGATTTTCAAAGAGTTTACCGACGTTTCAGCCATTAGTAATGGCAAGATTTTATTTTTTACCAATGAAGGTTTGGGAGCAGAAAATCAAAAGCTGGTTTCATCGGAAACTGCAGTGGGTGGGACGTTGTGTGGTTTCCCTGCTATTGCAAAAATAGAAATCAAGGTTAGTGAAATCGATCTAAGCCCTCGTAGTCCCGCACCTGCATATCAGGTAGTTTTCAAGTCAAAATCTGTAAAGTGGAGATACTATTTTGTGTCAAATGCCGGAACCACAGATCTAGTTGTTGAAGATCGAAATAAGCATTTAACATTCAATAAATTAAAAATCTCAGATTACACCTCAGATCAAGTAGCGGCTTCTCTGAGGGCAAATTTTCAGGATGCTCAATTAGTTATTTTTGAGTCCGGCACATCCATTGCCTACAGCGATAGGGCAATAAAAAATATTCAGTTACTTATAAACCGTAACGTGGCCATTAAGCACTTGCCCAATCCTGAAGTGCTAGATCAAGGTATTCAAATCATTCAAATTAATTAAAAATAAAACTTAAACAATTAAAACTGATTGCATATGTCTAGTTATTTAACACCTGATGTTTACACTGAAGAAGTACCTCTTCTGCCTCCATCGGTAGCTGAGGTGTCTACTGCTGTTCCAGCATTTATTGGTTTCACAGAAAAAGCGGTCCTGGAAGGTAAAAGCGTAGCTAACCAGGCCGTTCGGATTTCCACCCTACTGGAATACAAGGAAATATTTGGAGAAGCTCAACCTGCATCATTTTCGGTGGCGATTAATGCTGAGGATGCTGTGACAAATATTATGGTGGAATCTCCGGAGAGTACCTTGTACCATGCCTTGGATCTTTATTTCAAAAATGGCGGTGGTGATTGTTACATTATCTCTGTCGGCACCTATGCCGATAATTACAACAAAGGAGCATTCCTGACTGGTTTGGAAATTCTAAGTAGAGAAGATGAGCCTACCCTCATCATGCTTGGAGAGGCAACTAAATTGCTTTCAGCAGACTATCATGAAGTTTGCCAGGCAGCCTTGCTACAATGTGAAGATCTAAAAGATAGGTTTTGTGTTTTTGACATTCAAAAAGCAGACACACATGCAGAAGCGTTTAGAAATGGGATTGGCACCAATAATCTGAAATACGGAGCAGCGTATACCCCCTATTTGCAAACTTCACTTAGCTATAACTACATCGATGAAGAGGTAAATATCTTAGGTTCGTCTTCCATAAAAAGTTTGCAGTATGAGCTCTCTGGTCTGATAAAAGTTACCTATTCCGGCCCTGCATCAGACAACCCGAGGTTTAAAATAACCCGAGGCGATGCTGAAGAAACTCCATCATTTTCAATATCTCAAGGTTTATTGACCATAACAAATGTAGGAGCAGATGGAAAATTGGTAAGTGAGGTTATTGCCGCTTGGGAGACAGCTAACGGAGGCGCAAGGTTTGATAACCAAGGGTTCAATATTGAATCCTTAAATGATGCAGGACAAGTTAAGTCTACTGGCAATACCACGCATGATTTGGTTCTTGTATCAGCTGATACCAAGACGCTAGCCAGCATTAAGGACACAAAATCTGCGTTGTATAGCAAAATTGTCAGTGAGCTGGCCAAAGAAAGAATCGTTTTGCCTCCGAGTGCTGCAGTAGCAGGGGTTTATGCCACCACTGATAGAGAAAGGGGGGTATGGAAGGCTCCGGCAAATGTCAGCCTGAGCGCCGTAATCAGCCCCACTGTAAAAATTACGGCTGCTGATCAGGAGAGACTGAATGTAGATGCCAATGCCGGCAAATCCGTGAATGCGATCCGTAGTTTTGTTGGAAAAGGCACGCTGATATGGGGTGCGCGAACGCTCGCCGGAAATGACAATGAATGGAGATACGTTCCTGTTCGTCGACTATTCAATATGATCGAAGAGTCCACTAAAAAAGCATCCTACTTTGCCGTGTTTGAATCCAATGATGCGGCCACCTGGCTGAAAGTAAAAGCAATGATCGAAAGCTTCCTATACGGTGTTTGGCAGCAGGGAGGATTAGTCGGTTCCACCGAAGAGCAGGCTTACTTCGTCAATGTTGGATTAGGTAAAACCATGACCCAACAAGACATTCTGGAAGGTAGAATGATTGTTGAAATGGGGCTAGCAGCTGCACGGCCCGCGGAATTCATCATTCTGAAATTCTCCCACAAACTACAAGAGGCCTAGTAAAAAATCCACATCCAAATTATTCAATAGTATCATAAATTATAATATCAAGACAAATGGCGTTAACAAAAGAACAAATAAGAACGGACTATCCACTTCCGGTTTATAATTACAGGATAGATGTCAATGGTGTGTCTATCAGCTTTTCAGAGGTTTCCGGCCTTGAGCTAGCCTTCGAATCCATTACTTACAAGGAAAGCTTTGCGGCAAGTGGCAAGTTGGGACCCAACATTATGTACATGCCCGGACAGATACAGCCGGTTAACATTTCCATGAAGAAAGGATTGGTCAAGGGGAAAAGTATCCCGGTATTTTACGAGTGGATCAATGACATCGAACTCAACCGTGTAGATAAAAGAGATGTCGTGGTGCACTTGTTGGATGAGACAGGAAGCACCGTGATAAGCTGGAAAGTCATCGACGCATTTCCTACCAAGCTTTCCGCTCCTTCCTTTGATGCCAACTCCAGTGAAGTAGCCATCGAGTCTATGGAATTAATGGCGTTCAGGGTGACCATGGAGGAAGCTTAATCCCTTGTTCAATCAAATCCAGGCTTTATATTTCTTATGGCTACCGATAAGCAAAGAATAATTGAGCGCTATCCTCTGCCTGCATACAACTATCAGGTGATCATAGAGGGGAGTGAAACGATGTCCTTTTCCGATGTTTCGGGATTGGAAATTGATCACGAGCATGTGTTGTATAGGCATGGGTTCAGTTGGGTAACGGGAGACCATCTCATCCGTGCCCAGCGAAAACCCATCAATGTGACCCTGAAAAGAGGAGTAGTGAGGAAACGAAGCTATTTGTATGACTGGATAAGGTCCGGGGATAAAAAGGACATTAAGATAGAGCTATGTGATGAAATTGGTTTGGCGGTGGTAAGTTGGGATGTATCCCGTGCGCTACCCTTTAAACTAGATGCACCATCATTTAGCGCCAGCACCAATGATGTCGCCATTGAAAGCTTGGATTTGATTGCCCATGATTTGAGAATTACGCATAATAACTAATATTTAGCATGTCAGACTTTTTAAGAGGCTTAAATTTCGCGGATCGGGAACCAGAATTATCCCATATGTTTGGAGTCTTCTTCTTCATGGGAGGCGCAGCGCTAGCGCCCAACCCGATCGATCTTAGATTCCAGCGTGTAAGCGGGCTCAGCACCGAGGTTCAACTCGAGACGGTCAATGAAGGCGGAGAAAATTTGCATACTCACCGTTTGCCGAGTAAGATAACCTATAGCAATTTGGTATTGGAAAGAGGATATGTTGCGAGTGAGATCCCTTCTCTTTTGAATCTGGAGTTTAATGCAACGTTTTCGACCTTCAAATTTCTACCGTCCAATGTATTAGTCACCAAGTTCAACGAAGGCGGTAGCCCCATAGGAGCATGGCTGTACATGAAAACCTATCCGGTGAAGTGGTCAACGTCTGACCTGGATGCCAATGCCAATTCAGTAGCGATAGATACCATGGAATTGGCCTACACCAGGTTTCAAATATTAAGGATATAGATGGCAGTAGAAATCAAGGAAATTGTAATCAGGGCAGTACTGACGGAAGAAGAAAAAACGGGCGATTCATCGGAAGCGCATACGATGGAAAAAGAGCGCCTTTTGCAAGAATGCATTGACCATGTTTTAAAAGTATTGAAAAAGAAAAACTACCGGTAAAAATGAGTTTATTGAACCTATTTAAGCTTCAGAAGCTTAAGATTTTTGCGTACGAAAATGAAAACAGGATTGGGCTGCCAAAAGAATTTGAGGCGATGTTTAACCCGGAGTCTGTTCGTCGGAATTTCACAAACAAATTTCATAAGATAACAGATCCCAATAGTTTGGAAGGTATTGTTGCATTTACCGGTGTTATACCCTCAACAATCCAAATGAAGCTTATTTTTGACGGTACCGGAGTGGACGAGTTTGGTGCTACTCTGGTGGCCAGGCTTCTAAAACCGCGCAAAAGTGTAGCAGAGAGAGTTGATGAGTTTAGAAATCTTCTTGTCAATAAAAAAGGCAAAGTCCACCGACCAATGTACCTGACTATACAGTGGGGTAAGACCTTGGATTATCATTGCAGTTTAATTTCTCTGAATATTAACTATACCCTGTTTGATAGAAGTGGCGATCCATTGCGAGCAGAGCTGGATGTTAGTTTTGTAGGAGATGATCCTCCAGAAGAGAGCAAAAAGAAAGCGGCGCTTCAATCGCCTGATTTGACCCATTACCGGATGGTGCTTGAGGGTGACCAGTTGCCTCTCATGTGTGACCAGATTTATGGTTCATCCCTGTATTATTTGATGGTGGCAAAGGCCAATGACCTGGATGATTTTCGTCATCTAAAGCCCGGACAGGAAATCTACTTTCCTCCTATAGAAAAGTAATCATGACAGTAGTAACCGCAACCATAAAAGGGGAAAGAGAGACGCTGAAACTCACGTCTTATCGGCTTCTATCCATAGATACCACCAAAGAATTCAACAAGGTGCCCCTGGCTGAATTAAAATTATACGACGGCGACATAGCGAAGCAGGAATTTAAAACACTGGATGATGATTTCTTCATACCAGGTAAAAAAATAGAGTTTTTCCTGAAGTATGAAGGAGATCTTAATTCTGAAGAAAGGATCTTTTCAGGTATTGTAGTCAATCATTCACTAGAGTGGACAAGCTACGGGTCTACCCTCACCGTCGAACTAAGTGACCAGGCCATCAAGATGACAGGTGTAAGAAAAAATGCAGTCTTTGAAGGACAAAAAGACAGTAAGATCATCAGCAGCCTGGTGAGTCAGAACAAGTTAAAAACCGGTCAGATTGCCAAAACGGATTTAGCCCATACCCAGATGGTGCAGCACTATACGTGCGACTGGGACTTTATGCTATCCCGGGCAGAGGCCAATGGGCAATGGGTCATTGCCGATGACGGTAAGATATCCACCATTGAGCCAAAAGTAAAATCCCCTTCATTGGTGCTCGAATACGGAGTTGATTTTTTCAATTTTGATCTACAGCTAAACAGCCGCGATCAATATAATGAGGTTTCATCCGTGGCCTGGGATATGAAAGGCCAAAAACTAGCTACCACTAAAGGTAAAGACTACAAATTAGAACAAACCGGTTACGATATCTCCGGTATTGCCAAAACGCTGGGAGCACAAAAAGCCAGCGTGGTTCATGCGGTTGACATGGGTCCTGCTGAGCGCCAATCCTGGTCAGACGCACAAATCATGAAGTCCAGGCTATCACTGTTGCAGGGTACGATCAAGATAAGAGGTAATGGAAAGGTACAGGTGGGGCAAACCGTAGAACTTCGGAAGTTAAGCCGATTTACAGGAAAGCACATTATATCAGGCGTTCGACAGGTATATACCTTAGAAGAAGATTGGTACACCTACCTTCAAATTGGCATGGATGCTAACTGGTTTACCGCTCGGCCTAACCTAATGGATACTCAGGCCGCTGGATTATTACCAGGGATTAACGGTTTGCAGGTCGGGGTGGTAGCGGCACACGAAAAAGATCCGGACAACCAGTTTCGGGTTCGGGTCACGATCCCTGCTTTTGGCACTAGTCAACCGGGTCAGGGAACGGTATGGGCGCGCCTTGCTTCTGTTGATGCAGGCGCCGGACGTGGCGTGTTTTTCCGTCCGGAAAAAGGTGACGAAGTGGTAGTGGGTTTCCTTAATGACGATCCCCGACAGGCCTTGATCCTGGGGGCCATGCACAGCCAGGCCAACAAAACACCTGCGCTCGTAAACAAAACGAACAGCCAAAAGGGCATCTTCACCAAATCTAATTACCAGTTGCTTTTCGATGAAGAGAATAAAATGATCACTTTGTCTACCCCCGGAAAAAATCAAATCTGTATTGATGAGAAAAATGGGATGATAAGCTTATCAGACGCCAATGAAAACAAGGTGGAGTTGAGTAAGAAAGGAGTGGTCATTAACAGCGCAAAGGACTTTCAAATAAATGCTAAAGGGAATTTTGATATTAAAGCTGACGGAAAAGTGAAGATCAGCGGGAAAAAAATTGATTTAATCTAGACGGACCATAAGACACCATTATCATGGAAAAGATAAGCTTAGAACTAACGATAAACGAAGCCAATACCTTATTGGCAGCTTTAGGACAGCAACTCTACATAAAAGTAGCAGATCTGGCCCAAAAGATACAGGGGCAGGGAGCTCTTCAATTGAATACCAATAGGGTAGAAGCTCCAAAAGAAAAGAAAGTAGAACACCCAACAACCATAAAAAATGGAAAGTAAATTTTTAGGTAGCGGTTGGGCCTTTCCACCCGAATTTCAGGAAGGAGGAGCCGAAGTTGAGATGGTTTCGGGAGAGGAGGACATCGAGCAAAGCCTTAAGATACTTCTATCCACTTCGCTAAAGGAGCGGATCATGCATCCGACGTTTGGCTGTGATTTAAACCGGTTCCTCTTCGAAGAAGCGGACCAGGGATTCGTCAGTGGATTGGTTAATGTAATCTCTCGTGTCTTATTGATGCACGAACCGAGGATAGAGGTGAATGAAGTCAGCGTCGGGGATTCCGATCCTGAGAATGGGTTGATTCACATTGCAGTAGACTACACCGTGCGTACCACCAACAACCGGTTCAACCTGGTGTATCCTTTTTACCTTAATGAAGCGTTCACCACGGCTTTCGATCTATAAAACAAGCAGAAAGATATGGCAATTGATCACATAATTGTAGAAGGGGATAAAGTAGAATTCTCTTCTTTTACAAACATCACCTTAATACCAGCAAAGCCATCGACAGGGATAAGAGCTTCCGGTAAAGCCACCATCAATGGTAAGAAAGTGTGTGTGGAGGGGGATGAAAAAAAAGTTACGTTGCAATGTTCATACACCACGCAAGCACAACCGATGCCTGGGGTAGGTGAATTGACCATACAGCAGCTCGCCATAAATCAGTTAGCCTCAAAATCCAGTGTTGGGGGGAAACCCATCTTACTAGCCGGCAGCATTTTCAACTGCCAATTTAAAGCAATTGTACGTGCGATGAATCCTCAGGGTGTCACTGATCCTGTCGGGATCTTCTTCGGACAAGGAAAGCTAATACCTACTAATAATAAAATTAAAGCGAATTAATCTAAACGAATAGCCTAAAAATGATCAACAATCTAAAGCCTCATGAGCTCCTGTCCAAGGATGGCACTAGCCAGCAAGATCGTGACCTAGAAGCCCTTCGGTCAGATTATGTACCGGTAGAAGGTCGCAGCACGGAAGAGCTGATCGCAGAGGCACAGCGCCTGGCAGAGGAGCTTCGGTTTTTTAATGAAAGCAATGAAAGTGTTTCTGATTGGGAGTCATTTTTAATTGACGACCCGGCAGAATATGCTGCAAAAACACCAACCGAGAAGAAAATTCAGCGTGAGCAATGGGCCAGTCAGCTAGTCGCCTACCTTCAAGATCCGTCTCGCTTTCATGATGATGAGAAGAGGATGGCCAGGTTATCACGTCCACACTCCGTACTTTTTCTGACCTTCTTGAGACTACTCGACTACGTGAAGGTACAGATGAACGGGCTTACCCAAAGACACCTTGATTTCTATTTTCGGGAGCGACTGGGTCTCACCCCGAAGGGTGCTGTTCCTGATGTGGTGAACGTTTTGTTGGAACTGGAAGAAGAAGTAGAACAGATGGAGGTGAAAAAAGGCACCATCCTGCTTGCAGGAGAGGATGAAGAAGGAAATGAATTACGTTATAAGACAGATGAAGATACGATCATTAGCCAGAGCAGAATAGAGCTGCTAAAAAATGTTTTTCTAGATAAACAACTCCTTACGATCAGGGATGCCCATTTAAATAATGCTGGCACTCCGGATCACGGGCTCAAAGCTATGATGGAAATGGCGCTCGGAAGACCCAACCCTGGAGACTCACTGCCCTCTTTTCCTAATCGTGCGGAAGATCTGCTGGCACTGGATGACCAGGTAAAGCAAGGCAATACCGCAGCGATCGATTATGTAACCGAACAGTTATTCCTTTCTGAAGAAGACTTCAAGCGGATCATCCAAAAAAATCGAGAGGAAAAAGAAGGACTACCGACAAGCTGGGAGGAGGTATATGATATCCTAGACCAGGCTTTTAAAAACAAAACCCAAAAGGAAAGGCAGGATGAATTGAAGGCACTTCATAAAAACGAAGGCTTTGATCCTTTATTAAGGTATGTATACGGGAGTCCTGGTCCTGGCGATAGCCTGCCCCTGTACTGCGGCAACCCAGCTACTTTTCCAGCGATCTTTGACGATCTCAGGGGTACAAATTCAGAAATTAGCCGAAAGGCTTCTGATTATATCCTGGAAGAGCTAAGACTTACTGAGCTGGATTTTATTCATATCCTTCAGACAAGCGGCGACGAAAATGCCACGGAAAAGGATTTAGATGAGGTTTATAAAATACTGGAACGGGCAGACCGTCAGGTCAGGGGTATTTCCCTGCCTGCGCCCACTGTAGAAAAACTGTCGGATATTTATGCAGCCCCAGATGCTAAGACCAATACCTTCAGCCAATATGGCGATGAAGACGAAAGCAAGCGTTTCAAAACCTTTGGCAGTAAGCAGCCCGGTGTAGCACTGCCTCTGCAACCTGCCAACATCGGTTTTGCCATGAGCTCCCCCACATTGCTCCTTGCCGAAGGTAAACGGCAAATTACTGCCCTGATCGATTTTGGGGCAGAAAGTAGCCAGGTTTACATCCTAAAATCGCTTTTTACCCAAGACGTATCCGAACCTTTCCAAATCCATCTAAGTAACGAAGAGCAATGGTTCATACCTGAGCAGGCAATGTTTGAATTTGGACATCACCTGGGAATGGCACCTGGAATAACTTACAAAGGTTCTTTGAGTGACGAAACAATGACGAAAGAAGAAGGGGCTGATTTTAACGAGTTGGACTTGGGAAAATACCTGGTGTCCGAACAGGGTGTCATCCATGAAATCACAATGATCAAATCCCAGGATGAAGTGGAGGTAAAAGAAATCGGCCACTTAAACCCAGCGGTTACTGCATCTATAACGTCAATACTGAAATTCTCCCCTGATCAGGTCTACTTAAACGCGCTGAAAGTGGTTATCCATCTCTCTGAGGAAGACCCCGCAATCGTTGCCCATAGATCCGACGGTACGACGCAATATATTCATTCCGAGCATCCATCCCTGGTGTTTTCCTTAAATCATGCTTTAGTAGATGGTCCGGGAGTGGAAAGCTACGTCAGTAGTTACCAGCATCTTATGCAAATGGGTTTAAACAAAGTCCAACTTTCTGTAGAGGTCCAAGGCATTAAGAACATGACCTTACAAAACGACCAGGCAGTCATAGACGCCAGGAAGCCTTTCGAACCGTTTGGGTTTGAGCCCGAGGTGAGTAGCAGCTTTTACCTGGCCCATGAGGAGATCTCTAAAAAAAGGCTACACAGCCTGGACCTGGACTTGCAATGGATGAAACAGCCTGCGGACTTTAAAGAATACTACAAAAACTACTGGTTGATCGAGGCAGATGATACCAATCTCGCTGATTCCTCCTTTATCATTCAAGGTAATGACAGCTTCAAGGGACGTTTATTTTTCAACGACAGCAATGCTGAATTACGAGTGGCAGACATTGATTTATTCACCCATGAAGGTAAAGCTTCTATCAAAGCCATTCCTCACCTGGTACAAGAGCAGCATCCCGCTTACCATTACAAAAGCGATCCCAGCGCTAACATAGGAGACGAGGATGTCGTGGAATGGGATCGGTATTTTAAGCTAGAGCTAAGTCCGCTCGACTTCCAGCACTCAGTATTCAACACCCTTTTCACCACTCAGGCATTATCGAGTGACCCGGAGATCAGGAAGTTAAAGATAAATCCACCTTATCAACCGAAGTTGAAGAGCTTGAAGCTAGGTTATACCGCTTACACAGATATTATACCCGTAAAAACAACCACCACAAGCCATGATGCTTTGTATCATGTCCATCCTTTTGGGTTTGAGCAGCTAGCTGCCGAAGAAAACCCGGGATTATTACCCCAATACACGGATCAAGGCGCACTTTACCTGGGGATAAGCCATCTTGGTGTTCCGCAGACACTCTCGTTGCTATTTCAACTGGCCGAGGGAAGTGCAGACCCCAATATAGAGAAACCGGACTTAAAATGGAGCTACCTGCGAAACAATGAGTGGGTAACTTTGGAATCGTTGGCGATCTTATCAGATACGACTAACGGCCTGGTCAATACCGGCATTGTCCGTATCCATCTACCCGCAGAGGCCACTACAGGCGATACGTTATTGCCGGACTCCCTGCATTGGCTCAAAGTCAGCGCCGCCAGGAATATAGCCGGTGTTTCAGATACCATTGAAATAAAGGCCCAGGTCATCAGTGCTACGCTTTCCAGTGAAGTGGTGGCGTCTTCTCATTTTGAAAGCCCACTACCGGCTGAGACCATCTCCGAAACGTTGGAGCCTATTCCGGGGATCGCAACCATCACTCAACCCTTTACCTCCGGCAAAGGAAAACCTGCGGAGCAGAACAAGGCCTTGTACAGGCGGCTTAGCGAGCGGCTTCGGCATAAAAACCGGGCACTCTCTATGTGGGACTATGAGCGCATGGTGCTGGACAAGTTCCCCCAGGTGTACAAAGTGAAATGCCTGCCCTCCGGGGAGGAGTTGGGTACAGTGGATGTCATTTTGATACCAGACGTGAGGGGGAGCCTGCCCTTCAATCCTTTTGCGCCTAAAGTAGCGGCAGATACCCTTCTACAGATACAAGCATACCTGGATGCCCACTCGCCCATATATGCGAAAGTAGTAGTGCATAACCCTTTCTACTTGCAGGTATTGGCCAGGTGTGTGGTGAAGTTCTATCCCGGGTTTGACGTAGGATTTTATAAAGCAAAATTGATCGACGAGATCAAACAATTCCTCTCCCCATGGGCCTACGATGCAGACAGTGAGATCAGAATTGGCGGCACTCTTCACGCTAGCGTACTGATTAATTTTATTGCAGAAAGACCTTATATCGATTATGTAGCCCACATAAAATTGTTCCAAAGTGAGGACGGTAAAAAATTCACAGATGTTCAGGCTCTCAATGATGGAAAGATCATCGTGGTGCCTTCCCGTCCCGATATGGTGATGGTTTCGGCGTCCTCTCACGTGATTGATGTCGTCGATGAAAATGGGTACGACGAAGATAGTTTCGAAGGCATCAACTATATGGTGGTGGAGTTAGATTTTGAGGTAAGATAAGACCTGAAGTAAGCATGGCATGAATAATCTAAAAAGAAAATAAATATAAATTAATAATCCAATGGAAATCAACAAAAAAAATCGAACTGAGTTAAAACAACATTTTCAAAAGAACAAGAAGCCCACAGAGCAGCAGTTTGCCGAGTTTATTGATGCAAACATCAACCAGGCCGAAGATGGCATTGCCAAGGTACAAGGCAACCCGCTGGCCTTGCAGGCAGAAGGTGAATCTGTTGGGACACAGGAGGTGCTGAACGTATTCTCCACGTTTGCGGATGATGACCCTCAGTGGTCGCTCAACCTCAATCCCAGGGTGAACCCACAGGAACCAGATAGCAATGAGCCGGGGTTGAACATTAAAGATGCAACGGGCGAGAGCCGCTTGTTCATCAAATCGGGGAAAGGCAGTATCGGTTTAGGCACCATTGAACCGACATCCAAGCTGACCATTAATGCGAATAATGATCAATCCTCCCTATCAGTGGTAGATAATACCGAGCAATACACGAAGGTTTTTGAAGTATCCCAAAAAGAAGGTGACGGTATCTTATCCATACGTAATGGAAAAGCCAATAAATCCCTTGATATCACCAGCAGTAGCATTTTATTTGAAGACCGCCAGGATACGTCAAATATAAAATCTGCCAAGATTGTTGCAACTGAGGACGCGCTCAAAATTTTTGGAAAGACCTCAGGTACAAATCCTTCCACAAAGAAAGTAGAGATCCTTTCCGAAGGAGGTATCACCATAAAAGGGACATTAAACATTGAAGGGGAAATTAGCTCGGAAAATGTTGCTTCAGACGCTGAACTGGGCAATGGGGCTTCCAGTGACAAAAAAATACCGACGCAAAAAGCGGTAAAAACCTACGTAGATACACGTCTACCCAAGGGGCTTATCTCCATGTGGTCAGGTAAAGAGATGCCAACAGGATGGGCCTTGTGCGATGGGACTAACAGTACACCTGACCTCTCAGGGAAGTTTATTGTTGGATTTGCCCAAAATAGCGAAGACTACGGTGAAATAGGAAATACCGGGGGATTGGATCAGGTAAAACTGGATAAAGAACATTTGCCGCCTCACCATCACTCGGGAACTACTGATGTTGATGGTAAACATAGTCACAATATTTCTTTCAAAGCTTCTAAAAATTCAAATGGGGATTCCTTGAATACCATTACCATGGATGGAGAGAACCACGGCACCAGGAGTTTGACTACTGATGATACAGGCGAGCATAGTCACTCTTTCCAAACCGATGATACTGGTGGTGACCAACCTCATGAAAACCGACCGCCCTACTATGTGCTCGCTTATATCATGAAGCTTTAATCGAAGCTTTATTCGAATCCTTTGCAAAACTGGATTTTTGGTTCAAATCGAGGCTTTCGGAATTTCAAAAACGTAGTTCACTGGTTGTGAATAAGGCTTCTGAAATTTTGAGCAACGAAGAGTTGGGCCAAAAGGCAGGTTTTTCAGAGGATTCTATTCATCGATGTACATTGAATAAACAAATAGGCTGCAAGCGAAAAGATTTTAATATAGAATAATGACAAAATCCATTACCATACCCAAAGAACTGCCTCGCGATTCCGCACTGAGTTATGATTTTCTCAGAAAAGAGGGAATTAAACTTATTCAGCAAATGGCCGGAAACACGTGGACCGACCACAATACTCACGATCCGGGCATCACTATCCTGGAGCAGTTGTGTTATGCCATCACAGATCTGGCTTATCGAATAGATTATGAGATAGAGGACCTGTTGGGAACGGATGAAGGCAGTTCGTACGGTGACTTGTTCGGCCCGTCCACCATACTAACGGTCATTCCGGTCACGTTACTGGATATCCGGAAAATGGTGATTGACCTGGAGGGAGTAAAAAATGCCTGGGTGGAAACTGTTTCCCCAACTCCGGCAGAAGGAACAGCAGATGCAGAAAATGGAGTGACTAAACCGAAAGGCCTCTACCGGATATTGGTAGAGAAAGATGAGCTGACCCAGGTAGGCCCGGGGCTGGCAGACAACATAAGAGCAAGGCTAAATGCCCACCGAAACATTTGTGAAGACGTGGAGGAAGTCCGGTTGCTCGATCCGCAACTTATCCGGTTGCAAGGTACGGTAGAAATATCCGATACGGTGGATGATGTGAACCAACTGGTTGCCGATGTACTGCTTAGGACAGCTTCGCACCTTTCTCCATCTATCTCTTTTTACACCCTGCAGCAGTTGCTGGAAAAAGGGAAGAGAACGGATGAGATCTTCGATGGCCCGCTCCTTACTCATGGTTTTATTGATAACGACGAGCTCCTTCGCCACACCCGAAAACAAGAGGTCCACACTTCCGATGTGATCCGTGAAATCATGGACGTGGAAGGTGTTTTGGCGGTGGATGAACTTGCGATCGCTTCCGGAACCAACACGGTTAAGAGCTGGCTGCTGCCTCTGGACCCGGTCAAAACCCCTAAACTGGATGTGAGGAATATGAAGGAGACACTTAAAGATCTTGAATTTACCTCACAAGGCCTGGAAGCCAGTATTGATCCAGCCCAGGTGGAAGCGCTTTACAAGAAGAAAACCGGAGCACTCATAACCCGCAGAGAGCTAGATCTCGAAGAGCGGGACATCCTATTGCCAGAGACCCAAGACCGAAAGCTCTCCGGCTATTATTCCATTCAAAACCAGTTTCCTGCCAATTACGGCATAGGTATTTCGGGTTTGCCTGATTCCGTAAGAGGAAAAAGGAAAGCACAAGCCAAGCAGTTAAAAGCATATCTGACGCTCTTTGAGCAGCTCCTGGCCAATTACTTTTCGCAGGTGGGTCATTTTCACAAATTGGTCAGTTTTGATGGAGAAGATACCCGCACGTACGTCTACCAATCCTTGTTGGATACCATAAGTGGACTGGAAGAAGTGCTCAAAAGCAAAGAAAAGTATTTAGAGTACCTGTGGGAAAGGTCATCC
This sequence comes from Bacteroidota bacterium, assembly GCA_038746525.1. Lineage (GTDB taxonomy): Bacteria > Bacteroidota > Bacteroidia > Cytophagales > Cyclobacteriaceae > Ekhidna. Next base: position 14,242 of record JBCDKO010000020.1, on the reverse strand, counting down.
GGCGCTGACGTTGGGTTAAAACGAAAAAATAAGTTTCTGAACCATCTGCTAGCCCGCTTTGGAGAGCAATTCACTGGCTATGGCCTGTTTCAGGATACTTCGAAAAGTAATGATCAAGCCGCAAAAAAACTGATTACCGACAAGTCCGGGTTTCTCCGTGATTATCCGGCGCTGAGTGGGGGCAGAGCCAAAGGGTACGATTATTCCCAGGCGTATTGGCAGAACCACAATATCTCCGGTCTGGAAAAACGGATTGCACGGAAATTGGGCATAGAAGACTACACGCGCAGGAATCTTGGCGATGGGGATACCGAAGGATTTCATATGATAGAGCATATTCTGTTGCGGCCACATGTGAAGGACGTATATCCTTTCCAAGCACACTATGCACCAGGTGAAATCACCGCGTTTGAGGCTTCTGAAACGACGGGGTTTACCAGGTGTGTGTCCCCCGGACACACCCTGGCAGAAGGCGAGCAAATACAGATACAAGGGGTAGAAAACCCGAAAGGGGTGACGGTGCCGTCTGTATATGAAGGCATGCATCTCGTTCATACTGTAGGAAAAGATCACTTTGAAATAGAAATGGCTTTCCGGGAAGCTGCCACCGGGGCCACGTGGAGACGAACACAGCCAGACGTCCGGTACTTTATTTTTTCGGAGCCCATCATAGCCTTTGCTCCATCATCAGGACCAGGAAGTACTTTTTGCGAGATTGCAACACATAATCTAAAGGATGGAGACCGCATTGAAATAGCCGGGACGCAATACTACGATGGAGTGTTTGAGGTGACCGGTGTTTCGGAAAATGGCTTTGTAATTCAGGTGACATTCCAAAAGGAAGAAACCACCGGGCGATGGATGCCGGCAGGTTTGCCCGGCGATCCCTATTCCTTCCAATTGACATTTGTCCTGCCGGAGTGGATGGAGCGATACCAAAATGACCAGTTAAAAAGCTTCGTAGAAAACACCATAAGAGAAGAAACGCCTGCTCACCTGGCGGTATACATTCAGTGGCTCAGCAAACCTGGCATGCAATTTTTCGATCAGGCATTTCACCGGTTTTTATCGGTAATCCATAAAAGATAGCAGCAATGGGCACGAATCATCGGCATATCATCAATAAGCAAATCATCGAGGTGCACATACCTAAAACAGCCAATGCACACGATATGCAAAATCAGATTTCTTCCCTCTACCGGGAAAGATTCATCCCGGTTATAGATAAACAGCTGAGTGAGCACTATGGCAGTGATGAACGTCATTACCAGGTAGAAAAACTGACCATAGACCTGGGCGAGGTACACGTTCGGGAAATAGCAACAGTTTTTCCTGAAAAACTTGCTCAGGCTATAACGTCCTGTCAAGCCCGGGAGCTACCCGAAGACCACGCTCAGGCAAATGGATTCCGTCCGCACAGCACCCCTTTAAAAGTCTTAGCTTATTACCTGGTTAGCGGTATCCTTCCCTGGTGGGCGGAGGACACAACCAAAGCATATCTTCATGAGCAGCTTGAAGAGCTCTTGAAAGCACCAGACAAAACCTTTAAGGAACTCCTCGGCCAACTCCCCTTTCATCGTGTCTGCATAGACCGTTTTTTCAACACATTTACAGCAGAACAAGTGCTGCGCTCCCTTCAATTGCTTACTGCTATTCCTCTGAAAAACCTTTCAGAAATGAAGAAGAAGCTAGTGGATCGGATCCGTAAAAACCTGGCCTGCACGCCGGGTGGGCTCACTGATTTTAGTATCGAAAAAGCCTTCTGGAAGGCAACTTTTGACCAAGTACGTACGGCCAGGGACTATTCCGAACTGGAAAGCCGATCCATCCGTCAGGCACTTCAGGCGCTGGGTATAAACCCTACCTCCATTGACCGGTGGGTTGGTGCTGAAAAAGAAAAATTAACCGAAGATCTGTCAGCGATCCGGCAGCTGATCGCCAGGCTCAAAACGCAATCTCCGAAGCGTGCCTTTTGGCCGCAATTTTTCCATGAATTGTCCATGGTACTAAATCGTGCTGCTATCCAGCAAATAAATACCCATTTACTCGAAGAGCTCAAGCGACTGTTGGAAGGACTCGATGAATTATGGAACAAAAGCATGCACCAGGGGCAAGAAGTTCAGCAGGCTACCCGTGTAAAGGAATTGCCTGATCGGTTCATTGGAGATAGATCCGGCGCAAGCGTACAAACGTTGACCGAGGCGCACCTGCAAGCGACACTTGCAAGGCATCTTGAAAAGTTAAAAGCTGCCACAAGTCAGATAGCCCCTGCTTCTGCTGCCATAGAAAAGCTACTATCGGAATTTGAAGATACAGCCACTATCACGATTGGCAATGCCGGCTTAGTGATCCTGTGGCCATTCCTGCTTCGTTTTTTTGAAAACCTGAACCTGATCACCGATCAATCATTTCATGATCGGTTGGCCAGGGATAAAGCCGTTTGTGCTTTACAGTACCTGGCTGATGAAGAGGAAGCAGGGCTTTTTGAAGGGATGCTTGCGCTGAATAAGGTGCTATGCGGAATACCCCTCGAAGATACAGTGGAACCTTTATCGCTCTCAGCCGAAGAGCAAGCTGCTGCAGAAGGACTTTTACATTCGGTCATCTCACGAGGACCTCACTGGAAAAACCTATCCCTGAATGGATTCAGGACCTCCTACCTACAGCGAGAAGGGCTACTGCGCACCCGGGATGGCCACTGGCTGTTGCAGGTGAAAAAAGAAACCTATGACGTAACGCTGGAAAAATTACCCTGGGGTTTTAGCGTAGTGAAGCTGCCATGGATGCACGAGCCTTTGATGGTGGAATGGATATCATAAAATAATTGAATATGGAAATAGTTACTGATAATTTACTCAACCAAATGGAAGAAAACAACAAGTCCACCTTGCAACAAAATGTAACGGTATTGGCAGCTGAGCTGGAATGGCTCAGCAAGGTAATTAACTTAAGAGTGGCGCTTCATTTTGCCCACGAAACCACCGACCGTGCCATCGAAGACTTACCCGTTCCTGACCTGTCAACATGCACGGGGACGTATGCGACGTTCATACGGAAGCACCATCTGAATACCGCAGAAAGATTAGTGCTCATACTCGCGCTTACGCCCCGCCTCAAGCCCGGGCTATTGGATATCTTATCTACTAAAAACCCGGACTATGACCGACGGCACAGTGAGTGTGGCGGACTGTTTCTGGAAGGACATTCCGGCCTGATCCCTACCGCAGAGACCGCCCTGTTCATCCTTGCAGGAGATGAGGTCTCCACGCGCATTGGTTACCAGCACCTGTTTCACCCGGATCATGTGCTGTCCAAAATGCACGTCATCCCTCAAAATATTCGTAAAAAAGGTGCCCCCAGGTTCAGTGGTGTCTGGATGGTGACCCATGAATATGCAGATTACCTCATCTGCGGTTACCCCTACGAGGCGACATATAGCGAGGATTTTCCTGCCCAGCGCATTACCACGCAGATGGAATGGGAAGACATCATATTATCCAAACATACTGCCAACAGCCTGCAGGAGATTCGCAACTGGGCAACCTACGGGCAGGTGGTGATGCGCGACCTGGGTCTGGGCACACGGCTGAAGCCGGGCTACAAAAGCCTCTTTTACGGCCCTCCTGGCACCGGAAAGACCATGACCGCCGCCTTACTGGGTAAAAGTACGAATAAGCCGGTGTACAAAGTAGACCTCAGCATGGTAGTCTCCAAGTACATCGGCGAAACAGAAAAAAACCTGGCCAAGGTGTTTGACCAGGCCGCAAGCCAGGACTGGATCCTGTTCTTTGATGAAGCCGACTCCCTCTTTGGGCATCGCACCCAGGTAAGCACCGCCAATGATCGGTATGGCAATCAGGAGATCGGCTACCTGCTGCAGCGTATAGAAGACTTCCCGGGCGTGGTCATTTTGGCTTCCAACCTAAAGGACAACATCGATGAGGCTTTTACTCGTCGCTTTCAGTCCATGGTAGAGTTTCGGATGCCGGGTGTGGAAGAGCGCTATCGGCTATGGGAGCAATCCTTTTCTGAGCAGCTGCCGATAGATCCGGGCATCGATCTATGGGCCATTGCCGAGAAGTATCAGCTATCTGGTGGGGTGATGATGAACGTGGTACGCAAGTCCACCTTACTGGCAGTAACTCAGCAGCAGGTCACCATCACGCAAAAGGAGTTGGAAGATGCCATCCGGCAGGAATTGCAGAAGGAAGGCATCCTTTTAAGCTAATGTTTCCACGGGCCAGGGGAGAAAACACATACAAAACAGAATGATAAATTGAAAAGCTAAAGTTTGAAATAATAAATCTAACATCTTATGAATACTACAGCATCCATTACCGTTGAAAACCTGATCAAGGGGGTTTACAGCGACCAAATTGTGTCTCACGAAGAGCTGTTTACACTTTATGAAGAAATAGCGCGCTCCGAACAGACTGTATTGCAGGAAGAAGGCACGGACGGGATCTTAGCAGCCCTTTTGCATGCTTTTGATGTGCAGCATTATGTCATGATGACCTTGCTCCATCAAGTAAAAAACATGGAGATTTCCGAACAAAAAGCAATTTTACGGGTACTGGACTCCAACTTATTGGTGTTACAGGCCAACCTGGATACTTTCCATACCAATACCTACCACCCCGGTGAAGTGCATGCTTTTGATACGTACACAGATCAGGATGAAAAGCAGACATTAAAGGGTAGTAAAAATAAAAACGCCGCGCTGTTGGCTTTCTACAAAGCCAATGAAGTGACCGAGCAACTGCTGCAAGAAGTCATGTTACATTTTAAAAATCAAAAGTACACGGATACAGCCGGTGCAGCAGTGGCTGCGGTTATACAGGCCCATATCCTTTTCCTTGAAGCAAGTTTGAGGGCTTTTGAAGGAATTACTTACTAATTAGGCTTAGAATGGGTATAGCCTGTGTTTTAAAAAGCTATGATTTTAACCCGAATTCGGGTGTTATTCATGGAGATGAGGTAACACGTTGAATAGGAGAATCCTTTGAAAAACCCGCCTTTTGGCCCAACTTTTTGTTACTCAAAATTTCAAAAGCCTCGATTTGAACCAAAAATCCGGTTTTGCAAAGGATGCTATTCAACTACGGTAAATCAATTACTTGAATCAACCCGTCACTATTTGAGGTGAATAATGCGGGGTGATCAGGGAAGATAAAATACTTTATGAGACGAGTATAAACTTAGCATCTCTAGCCTACCCGCCGAGCATGAATAAGTTTATGAGAATTACATATGTGCAATTAAAATAGAATACAGATACATGAAAGCAAAAAAAGACCAAAAACCGGACCAGCAATACGCTGCGATCCACCGGGTACAGAAGGAACCAGGCGATGGTGGTACCGCCACCCTTAAGGATAACCGCCCTGGTACGGTCATCCAGCGGAAGTTACTCGAAACGATGAATGGCCATGCTGCCGGCAAGGAGCTTCCCGTGCAACGAAAAGAAAATAAAACGGGTATGCCAGACAATCTGAAAACTGGAATAGAAAACCTCTCGGGTTACTCTATGGACGATGTAAAGGTTCACTATAACTCGAGTAAACCAGCACAACTACAAGCCCATGCCTACGCCCAGGGCACGAATATCCACCTTGCTTCAGGCCAGGAAAAGCACCTGCCTCATGAGGCCTGGCACGTAGTGCAGCAAAAGCAGGGGCGGGTGCAACCTACCGCGCAGCTCAAAGGAAAGGTGGCCATTAATGATGACGCAGGATTAGAGAAAGAAGCGGATATAATGGGTGAAAAGGCGGTTAATTTAAGAGGAGCCGGGCAAAATATGGCAAGGGGCACAGAAGGGGTTGTCGGGCCCGTAGAGAATGAGACAGGAGAACGAAAGGAACATAATCCGCGAAATGAAGGCGAAGCAAGAGTGGTGCAAAGAAAATCATACAGGATGAGTGGTATACTATCTACATTACACCGTATTTTAGGTTTTGATTGGAATGCAAACAATGAGAATGAAGCAGGACCTGAAGATATAAGGATAACAAATGCGACAATAACGAAAGACATAGGAGGCAACCAATGCGTTTTTAATTGTCAGACAGTTAGAGTTCATATAACAAAAGATGCTAACGGCCGGGATCATGTTACCCTGGAAATAGCTACCATGAACACGGGGGGCGAGATGCGAATCGGTCCGGAGACAATCGTGGATATGAACTTAACTGGGATTACGGTAGACTTAGTCGACCCGTCTCTTCTCATAGGGGCGTTAAAGAGCTTTTTTAGTCATCTGTACAATCTTTGGGAGGTAGCTCCCGCAACGATTCAAAAAGCGAGAAGCAGTTTTGCGTCTACCGGTTCAGTTATTCAAATTAATCATGGAGATATATGGGTTTACGGCAATTGGTTTAATCCAAAACAAAATACACACCCAAATTCTGATAAGAGAGAAAGGGAAGTACAACAAATAATAATTAATGATTCCAAGGTTGAAGTGATCGGAGATGCGAATAATGTAGTTGAACTATCATTGAGGAGAGGAGGAGAAAATAATCAACCAATTAAGCATAGGAACTATCGAAATCAAAAGGGAACTGTGAGAGGTGGAACTGTACAAGCGGGGGCTCGGCCTAGTAGGCAAGATACTACGGAGATTATCGATCCAGGAATCGTGCGGTTAGAAGTTAATACGAGTGCTACTAATAGAGGAGTAAGAGGATGGCGCATAAACGGAACGAAGATTAGGTTGAAAGGACATGTGACACTTACAATACAGAATAGCCCAGTAAATAATATGGGCACAGGGAATCTTACGGTGTTGGTTAGGGGGATACCCCTTAACAATACGTTAACTGTAAGCATGACGCAGTGGATCATAACTGCAGCTGAAATAAAAAGAGCAATTAGACAAGGCATAAGGGGGGGATTTATGATCGATTGGCCTATGATCAATTGGATGGCTGGAATCACTGATGTAGATCTGAGTGCGATTGCCGGAGTGGGCGACACGACAGCTACTTATGTATAGCGTCCATCCCAAGGTGCTTAAGCATCTGCTTGTGTCCACTCAACAGTCGCCCGCACTGGTCGTAGCAGGAACAAAGTGGTGCTACGACCTTATTATCACTTGGAGCGTCCGCTTGAAAGTTATGAAGATACGATAAGACACAGTAAAGGAAGTTACCCTTTTAACTGGTCGTAACGCTGAATCAATAGAAAGTAGTTCCGGCCGTGAGCCACTCTCTGCTAGTTCAACCTTTCAGCTCGGACTGTTTGAAATATGGACACCAGCTACAAGCTCGCGCCAACGTAGGAATAATGCGGGGTGATCAGGGAAGATAAAATACCGCTCAACAGTCGCTCGGTTGTGCCGAGTGACGAATATGAGATATGTATGATCTGAATTGGAATAACGATTGAAACAAAAAACAAAAAATAATGGTCACTCGCTACAAGCGAGCGACGACTGGTTGAGGAGCAAGGGCGGGTGCAGCCTACCACGCAGCTCAAAGGAAAGATAGCCATTAATGATGATGCAGAGTTGGAGAAAGAAGCAAGTGATTTAACTTGAAAAATTCAGGTGTTATTCATTGAGATGATGTAACACGTTGAATATAAGGTAATTGATTTCGAATAAGATGACAAAATCGTTCCCCAAATTTGAGGAACCAAAAATCATTCAGAATGAATATTAAACTACTGTAAATCAATTACGTGAATCAATCCGCTACTATTTGTGATGAATAATGTAGGTTAGATAGTGGATAGACGCACTTTTACCCAAAAGTGTAAAAACAGTATGGATAAAGAGAAGGAAGATATAATTCATGCAATCAGTGAACGTGAAATCGATGAGATACATCATTATTTAAGCACACTAACATTTCAAGAGAAAGGTAAAATAATATATAAGAATCCTTTGAAAAACCCGCCTTTTGGCTAACTCTTCGTTACTCAAAATTTCAAACACTTTATTTACGACCAGTAAACTACGTTTTTGAAATTCCGAAAGCCTCGATTTGAACCAAAAATCCCGTTTAGCAAAGGATTCCATAAGTTGCCGGAGAAGGTGAAAACTACATCTACGAAAAATTCGAAAGTTAGCCTGGCCATTTACTATACAGGCCATAGCGTTTCGCACTATAAGCGCAAAAGCATCTTGCTATGACCTTAAATTATTTACGCTTTTGAGCAAGTAAAGCATACTCCTATAAAAGGTATCATTATTAATTAATAAAAGAGAAATGAAAACCAAAACAGACAAAACTCAAGACTATCAATATGCTACCATACAAAGGGTACAGCAAGAACCTAACACCGGTGGGACCGCCACTATTATTGACAACCGCCCAACTACCATCTACCAACGCAAACTTCGGCAAAAGATGAATGCCTTCATGTCTACCAAGGTGTTTTCCTTTCAGCAAAAAGCCGGCTCCGGACCCAATCAAAAAGTTCAAAAAAGCTCCCACTCGGGTGGAACACGAGGTTCTTCTCGCTTTCGACGGATAGCTATGAATATGGGCGAAAAATACGGGGTAGATACCTCGCCTCTGACAGCTACCAATAACTCTTCTTTTCCCGTACAATTAAACGCGGAAGCCACGATTCAAGGCAATAATATTCACTTTGCCCCAGGCATGGATACCGATTACAACATGCGGCATGAGGTAGGCCATTTTATAGACAACAAACTTAATGGGACACCCAAAAGGGAGAAAATAGTAAATGGGCATTGGGTCAATAACTCACGTGAAGGGATAGTTGATAAGATCGCAAAAGGGAATAATACTATTTTCCAGCGAAGAGGTTACGATATGCCGGCCGGCAACAAAGAGCCAAGAGTGGTTCAGCGAAAAGTAGGCATGGAATATGAAACAAATGTAGAAGTACAGACAGAAGACGAGAATGACATTGGATATCATGTTACTTTGTTTGAGTCAGAAAGCAAAGATTGGAAAATAGAAGCCGATAGTAGCTCATTAGAATTTGTAACTCAGCCATTTAACATGAATAATGAGGGAAGACAACGGTTAATTAATAGTGTCAATGAAATGGTGGAATGGGCAAGAGGAATTGAAGCTGTCAATAGTACAAAAATACATTCGGAAGACCCCTCATTGTTGGAGGAAGTTCGTGCTACAAAAGGGACAGCAAAAAATGTGAATGATAAGAAAGTTATTTTTCGAGATAAAAAAATGAAATCGAATTCAATCCTTGCTGCACCTCAAGCCACAGGTGGGGTGACATTGGATCAAATCCCCATGCTCTATGAAAGTGTTCTGAGTACCCCTTTATCCCATTTAAGTGAAGAAAACGGGTATACGCCTAGTTGGGACCTGAGAAAGCCAAAAGCTCCAAAAAGTGAAGATGAATCAGAAAGATTAGACTATGAATTAGCATTAGAACTCCATGGGTACAATGAAGAAATTATAAAAACGATGAGTGCAGTGGGTATAGACACAGAGACAGCACATCATACGGTTGCTGGCATGAACTTTATAGACCAAGTTCCACTGGCTCATGCGGCACACTTTGCGAAAAAAATATTAGAAGATAGAGTCGGGCCAAAAAAAGTGAATAAATATGGAAGATTACAAGGATTATTGACATTAGTTTTTAGCTATATCCTGGTAGGAATGAACCAACAAAGCAGATATAACTATTCCAAGCTAATAGCGCCTATTATGTCGAGAACCAACATCAAAAAACTTTATGAGACCCTATCTAAAAAAGAGAAGAAAATCTTTACTCCGAAGTTTATTCTAAATTATTTGGGAATAGAAAATAGAAGACTTTTTTCCAAGGGATTTGGAAGCGAAGAAGGACAACAAAAAGGGCCTAGAATAAGCGATTGGATTCAATCAATTAAAGACGGGACACCCTACCAGAAATTAGCATTAAAAAATGGGGAAGTAATAGATTATCCACAGAATCATACTGTTGAAAATGACAAGAGAAATAAAAAAATTCATTTTATAAAACCAAATTTAGATGCGGATCTAATGTCAAAAGGGAGCCTGTCAGACGTAGTAGAAAGAAGGAACATTACAACATCAGGGGATGTAAACATACTACATACAGGAGCGTCTTCATCGATGGGCGAACAAAACGAACTTGATACCGACAATGATACCGGAGAGAAATTAGCAGTATTGGAGCTACGGAGACTGCCACAAAACCAAATGCTACTGCATTGGGTCCCTACCGCAGAAGTGGTTTTTGACATGTTCATGAAAATAAGAAACAAACAAGCTAAAATTTAAAAATCTATGAGTCCCCTACAGAAACATTGCAAAGTGGAGCTCAGGTTTTAAGCGTCCAGGTTTGGAACGAGCTATCATAAGGAGAAAAGAAAAATAAAGAAAATAATAAATGAAAACAGAACTAGAAAATACGCAGGACCGGCAACCAGCGACAGTTCAGAGGATAGAACAGGAATCCAACAACGGAGGTAAGGCCACTATCGCCGACAACCGCCCCTCCACCATTCATCAGCGTCGGTTGCAGGAAACGATGAGGGCTGGCACGGCAAGTAAGCAGCAGCCTGTGCAGCGAAGGGTCAATAAGACCGGGTTGCCCGATCACCTAAAAACAGGTATCGAAAACCTCTCCGGCTACCCCATGGACGACGTGAAGGTGCACTACAACAGCGGCAAACCCGCCCAGCTACAAGCTCACGCCTATGCCCAGGGCACGGATATTCATTTGGCTCCCAACCAGGAAAAACACCTGCCCCATGAAGCCTGGCACGTGGTGCAACAGAAGCAAGGGCGGGTGAAGCCTACCACGCAACTCAAAGGAAAAGTAGCCATTAATGATGATGTAGGGTTAGAGAAAGAAGCAGATGTGATGGGCGCCAAGGCAAATGAGTCCCTCAGCGATACTGCAGAGCAGCCAGCCCTTAAATTGAGAAATGGTAACAGGGAAGGCCGCATCATACAAAGGCATGAAACAGAAAAAGAGCGGAAAGAAAGAGAACGTCTTCGAAAGAGAAGACGGCGACAGCAAGCAAAAGGATATGTTGTCGCAGAAGATGAGCCGGTCACAGTGGAACGTGGCCTGCATGTAAGAGCCCAATTGCGGGGGCCAGGTATGAGCCTCCGCTTAGGTGTTCGTGCACGCCATACGGTGAACACACTTAAGGCGCCAAAAAATGTGCCTCCATATAAGTATACAGCAGGATATAAGCATAACCTCGAAGCAAAGGCACGAGAGATAACCCAGCACTCTGGTATTGTTCCTAAAGACATCACAATTTTTTCTGATTTTGCGGTTCAAAACGATAGTGTGGTCATGCTACGTAATGTTAATCCACGCGCCGGTAAGTTGCTTCAACGCCCCGATGTTATCGGTAAACCGATGACCATGAAAGGAAAATCATCCAATGGCGGCAAAGGCAACAAAACTTTTGACCCTACCAAAGGGTTTATCCCGAGAAACCAGCACTTTAGCAAGATCCCCTTGCATGAGACCGAAAAAATCGCTAAGTACCAGCGCCTTGTAGAAACCGCCATTGCTGAAGAACAAGCTTCTGCCTCGCAATTGACCACCCAAGATAGCGATGGAAACACCCGTTATTGGTATTATGTGGCTATCGATGTAAACACATATGATTTTGTTTTCAAAAAATCAGATGACTCCACCGAAAGTTATTTTTTAGATAAAGCAACACCAGATGAGGGGGAAGCAGATGCGCGGGAAGAGTTGTATACTTTAAATGGCGGTATCCTCCATCCACTACAGATCATGGGTGACCCCAAAACAGGAAAGCGCTACACTGCCGATTATGATACACTGATATTTGCCGTGAATGCAGATAGAGAAATGCTGAATTTTAAGGCTCTCCCCAATAATCGTTACCAAGTACTAGATGCGGATAAAGCTTTGCGAAAGAAGCAGGAGGAGTTACTCCGTAACCTCATGAATTACGATGATCCCAGGTTGAATAAACTACCCGGGATGAATGAACTAAGAGAGAGTCTTAAGGAAGCTCACAGACTTCAACTCACACTGAACGAGATTGATAATAGGCCTGTAGATAATGATGAGATTTACAACGAATTTGCTTCGGATCATGAAAATGGTGATCAAAGAAAAGAAATAGTAAAAAATCTAACGAAAGCACTCCGCACAGTTTACACAAAGATTAATGAAGTGTTGGCACAAATAAAAGAAGACACTGAGTCTGACGGAGAAGACTACCATATTTTCTATGCCCTAATGGGTACTTTCTTCTCTGCATTAGGCATAGAATTTGAAGAAGAGGGAGATGCTGAGTCTGAAAGTGAGGGAGATGCTGAGTCTGAAAGTGAGGGAGGTTCTGAGTCTGAAAGCGAGGGAGATGCTGAATCCGAAATCATAAGGCGCTTGGTGGAACTACAAACCTCCATTGAGGATACCGACCTGGAAACCCCTGATTTATCGAACATCAGAGGGATCATTTTTGAAGACGAAGAAGCAGCGATCGTACACTTGAATAAAGCCACAGATCGGGCTACCTGGCATGGTCCTGAGACTAATAATAAGGGCGGCTCCCTAGAGGATCTATACAATGACCTGAAGGGCGGAGTTGTTGTTTTTTCCCCTGATGGAGATATTGAACTTATACGAAATGATAATCCTGAAGAAGCAGAAGCAACCTTAGTTGAAAGAATCAATGTACTTCGGGAGCAGGGCTACGCCATTTTCCCCAATCCTCGTTGGGGATGGAGAGTAAATGATGCGGGAAAACTATACATTCCGCGAGATGGTAATCGAATTGACCTGGAGAGCCTCAATAACCGCATAAAACAAATCAATGGAAACAGTAGTGAAAAGAAAAATATTGAAATTTTGTATGACCTCTTAATAATTCAATTGGAAAAAGAATATGCTCAAGATGAATTATTTAAGGGGCATTGGAATGAGTCATATGGAACCGATTCGGATAAATTTATCCGTGACGATAAAGCTATTAGTAATGGTGTTGATGAAATTGCTCATTCTCTTAATGAATTATTAGCCAAAGAAGGAGTTTAAAAAGCTTCCAAATGTGAAGGCTTAGGTTTCCCTGGAGCATACTTGGGGTTCTCCGATAGCGTACATTTTGCAATGCGCGCAATTGTGTTTAGAAGAATCTTCTGCAAATGCGGAGTGAGTCCTGAAGTAATTGATCAAAAAATAGCATATGGGCACTTTTAAAAACTCAGTTCAAGAACTTAAGGTAGCAATTTTTTTCTGAGACAAGATGTTAAAAATGGAGTTTAGCGGTGTTAAATAACTAGTGTCTCTAAGAAAACAGTGTCTTTTGCAAGAAAACGATGTTTTTAGCTCATGGAGCATGTTTTTTTGAAATTTCGATGCACAAATGGTCATTGAATCTATTTTTGAAATTTTAGTGAAAACGCAATAAAATCGCAGGTTTACCTTCAATTCGTTCAAAATTCAAATGAATTTTTTAGGAATTGAGAAATTGATTCCAGAGTATAAAATAGATTCGATTCATTGTTTTGCTAAAAACTACGCTGTAGGTGTCAATAAGCGTGTTTTTCGTCTTCTATTAGATAAAATAACTATTTGATAATCAAAGCTTTTAGTAGCTAAATATTAACTGAAAATTTAAGTTAAGTCAGAATTTCTGTATATTAATCTACAGAGTATAAGTATTATCTTATGCAAATTTTATATAAATTACTATGTTATTAATAAATAGCTCTGGCGAGTTAGAAACAAAGAAAATGGATCATTTAGATAAAGCAAACACTACAAATCAGCAGATTTTTAAATCAAAATGTGCTCACGTGTATGCTAAACCCTTTTTTTTATATTTACTAAGTGCCTACTTCGATAGATTTATTAACATGCAATGCCCAATTTTAATTTCCTTTATAATCATAAGAAATAAGATATTATGTAGAAAACCTTGTTATTAAACGATATCCAAAGTCAATTACCTAATTAAACCAATCCATATTTAAGATATAACTAACCTATATACACTATACACTCGATCATGCGGACTAAAAACCTAAAAGCCCCTTTCTCGCATCGATTCACGATGTTAAGCCTGACTTTTTTCTTAATCAATCCCTGTTATAGCACCATTTATTTAGATACAACCTATTTGGAAGCTATCGTAAAACCAGACATCAGAGTATCGCAAGATACTCTTGACTTTGGTGACCAATTTGTAGGAGCGGAAGCAAGAGAAACAATCGTAGTTTCCAATAGCGGGACAGACCAGTTGGTGGTTCGTGATATCCAGTTGGGCGATACAGATTTTACCTTGAGTGCT
>JBCDKO010000019.1:0-36806 GCA_038746525.1 Bacteroidota bacterium | reverse complement strand
TTATGAAGGTACTTGTTAAGCTGTGCATTCAAATTTTCTATACAATTGGTGGTACTAAAGCTGCGATGAAATAACCACCCAAGGCCAAGGCGTTTGAGTGTCAATGTTTCTTCTAATCCCTCTTCCAAAGATTTGGCTGCCGACACATTGAGGGGGTAAAGTTCATCCCTGATTGCCAGCAGTTTTGCCTTTGCTTCCTCATAATTTTCCATCGCATAGACTTGCTGAAGTTTGTTCCGGTAGTTGAGTTGCGCTTGTTCGCCCAGATAGCTGACCACATTTTCTCTTTTGTGCCATTGACATCTTTGTACGATCGCTTTTGTGCCAAAAACAGCCTGCACGGCCTTACGAATACTTTTTGCCCCATCGATGACCACCAGCAAATAGTGCTGTGGTATAGGCTTTGAGTTTTAAAACCAAAGAAACGGTGATTAAAAACCTAAATACAGATGCCAGCAAATGTCACCTTTTTTACTTTCTGCCCCTTGCCTCTTCCATCATATGGGAAATCACTTGATTGATTTTTACTACCAGTTCTTTTACGCCTCCTGCAAATCCATCCTCTTCCAACAGCTCCACATGGTTGAGAAAAAGAGTGATTTGTTTAGAGAGTTCGGTTTTTCTTATCACGATTTGAGGTGTCTCATCTCTATCATTTTGAATGATTTTTTCGTGATAGATTTTATTGAAGAGGTCGTTAGCGCTTACCATTTCTTCTAACAGGTCTGCGACTCCCGAGTTCGCAATCTCACTTTTACTGCTCTCCAATTCATTCAAAAGCCCTCTCATCGCTTCACTTTGAGCAATATAACCCAGATTGTAAAGGCTAAATCCATGTTTCCTTACAATCTCCACCAGTCGCTCTCCGGCATACTTAATAGGTCCATCCTGTCTAAAAGAAGCGGAGAGCACCCCATACTTAAATGCTTGAAATGCATCATCCCGCTCTAAATCCGCTTGCTGAACGCGAGAAGCATAGATGCTGGACAGACTCTCGTTTAAGGCTTCTGTCAGATTGTTAGAAGCGTGGGTTGTTTTCTTAATTCTCTTTTCTAATACCTTTTTATGGTCAGACTTGGTGATGCACTGTACCAAACGCTCTGCGGTTTTAACCAGTTCTTCAGAGGTGAGCGCAGAGTATGAAAATTGTTTTAACATACACGTAGGTTTACTTGAGCAAAAAATTAAAGCTATTGAATCCGCTCGATTTTTGCTCCCAAACTGTTTAGTCTTTTGTCGATGAGTTGATATCCTCTATCAATCTGATCAATGTTATGGATGATGCTTACACCTTCTGCTGACATGGCCGCTATCAAGAGCGATACTCCGGCACGAATATCCGGTGAGGTCATGGTAATACCCCGCAGAGGATAAGCACGATCCAGCCCTATGACGGTAGCCCTGTGAGGATCACATAAGATAATCTGAGCTCCCATATCTATAAGTTTGTCCACAAAAAAGAGCCGGCTTTCAAACATTTTCTGATGAATAAGTACAGTTCCTTTAGCCTGAGTGGCCGTAACCAGGATCACACTCAATAAGTCCGGGGTCAGGCCTGGCCAGATAGCATCTGCAATGGTGAGTATAGATCCGTCAATGTACGAATCTATCATGTAATGATCCTGTGCTGGAATGTGAATATCGTCATTTTTAATACTCATTTTTATACCCAATCGCTTGAACGTCTCGGGAATCATTCCCAATTCGTTGATTTCCACGTTTTTGATAGTCAAATCAGATCCTGTCATCGCTGCCATCCCGATAAAGCTCCCCACTTCAATCATGTCAGGAAGCATTGTATGTTCGGTTCCACTTAGTGATTTCACTCCCTCGATATGCAGCATGTTTGAGCCTATTCCGTCAATTTGTGCACCCATTCTCCGGAGCATTTTGCAAAGCTGTTGGATATATGGTTCGCAGGCTGCGTTATAGATCGTGGTTAACCCTTCAGCCATGACCGCTGCCATGATAATGTTTGCCGTACCCGTTACAGAAGCTTCATCCAGCAACATGTAAGTCCCTTTGAGCTTTGAACCGTCTACTGCATAAAAAGAAGTGTTGGGATCATAAAGAAACTCTGCGCCTAGCTTTTGAAAGCCTACAAAATGGGTATCTAGCCTTCTTCTACCAATTTTATCACCCCCGGGTTTTGGTATTTTGCCCCTACCAAATCTAGCAAGCAGTGGGCCCAGGATCATGATGGACCCGCGTAGCGCAGAAGCCTTCTCTTTAAATTCTCTGGTATCTAAAAAATCGAGATCAATCGTGGTTGCTTTGAAAGCACAAGATTCCTCACTCAATGAGTCCACTTCTACTCCCAAATCGCCCATAAGGCTAATTAGCTTTAACACATCCCTGATCTGCGGGATTTTGTTGATCACTACTTTCTCATCCGTAAGAAGAACAGCAGAAATGACCTGTAAAGCTTCATTTTTAGCTCCTTGAGGGATGATCTCTCCAGAGAGCTTGTGACCCCCAACTACTCGGAATGACGACATCTTTGATGGAAGATTTGATGATTAATTCATGGATTTTGCGCTAAACTACGTAAGCAAACCAAGTGATTAATACATCCTCAAATGATCAAATTAATTTCTTCTTCTGCCGTTGCTTCTATTACTCTGACTCCTTCTCCCTTTACCCCCCTTGCCATTGTTTCTGCTTTTATTGCTATACCTACGCCCCTGACTTTTACGCTCTGTATCAAAGAGGCCAAGCTCTTTTACTGTATTAATATCGATATCCAGTTTTCTGTCGGATAGCTGCCTGATATTCTTAAGAATCTGCTCATCTTCAATGGATTCTTTATTCCATGTTTGAAAAAATCCTTTCATGAGTCTTCCAATAGCAACTACAGCACCTTCCCGCTCTTTTTCATCTTCCATCGCTATGGCTTGATCGATGAGTAGCTCTACACCTCTTCCGTAATGACGAAACTTGATCTCATTTGAATAATATTTTAACCGATCAGGTTTTTTGCTTAGTACCTTCCGGTCTGGCTTTGGGAAAGGACTATCAACCTCTAATTCAAAATCAGAAATAATATGTAGATCATCCCATATTTTCTGGTCATTTTCAGAAGAGTCTTTATTAAGATCTGAATTGATCAATTTCATTAACTCAACCAATGTGCCGGCTTTTTTTGATCGCTCCGCTTTGTCTTTGATGGTTTTAAGGTGTGTAATCAAATCCTGTACGTTTCTTCCGTACTCTCGTAGCCTAAGACTGGCTCGCTGCGTATTATATTCTACTTCCATAGCTTTTATTCCATTTTCAAAAATAAGTCAAATAAGCGCCTAGTCAAACAGAAGCGATGCATTTCAGCTCAATAGCTATAGGTGTAGGCAAAGAACTGATTTCCACTGTAGTTCGGCAAGGCTGGTTTTCTTTGAAATATGCTGCGTATACCTTATTATATGTTTTAAAATCATCCTTTAAGTTAGTAAGGAAAACGGTTATATCTACCAGATCTTCCCATTGAGCTCCTGAAGCTTCCAAAATCAACCGAACATTCTTGAAAACAGCGTGGCACTGTTTTTCTATATCGTAACTGATCACATCACCTTTCTCGTCTAGTTCTACACCTGGAATTTTCTTTGCTCCGCGCTCCCTGGGCCCTACTCCTGACAAGAAAAGTAGATTTCCCACTTTCCTGGCATGAGGATACGATCCTACAGGTTCGGGCGCTTTTTGTGAATCAAATTTTTGTGAAGACATTACTTTATCTGGCTTCTAAGACTAACCAAATCTATAGATATAATCTTTTTTTGAATGTTCGACCATGACTATTTCATTGATTCATCAGTTCTTCTATCTCGTCCGCTTCAATGGGTATGTTTTTCATCAAATTGACTGGCCCTCCCGCCGTAATTACTATATTATCTTCTATTCTAATTCCAATGTTCTCTTCTGGTATATAAATACCGGGCTCTACAGTAAAAACCATCCCTTCCTCAAAGCCTTTATAGGTGGATGCTACGTCATGTACGTCTATTCCTATGTGATGGGAAGTTCCATGCATAAAATACTTTTTATAGGCAGGCCACTCTGGATTTTCATTTTTAATATCGGTTTGGTCAATTAAACCTAAACCCAACAATTTGCTTTCCATTATTTTACCTACTTCTACATGATATTCCGGTATTCGATTCCCAGGTCTTAGCATATCTGTAGCTTCATTTTTTACCCTATGTACGGCGTCATAAACCTCCCTTTGCCTTTTTGAAAATCTTCCATTGACAGGAATGGTACGTGTCATATCTGCATGGTAATTTGCATACTCTGCGCCGACATCCATCAATAAGATATCTCCATCTTTTAGCTCCTGATTATTATCTAAATAATGCAACACACATGAATTTCTACCACCACCTATGATAGGTTCGTAAGCGAATCCTTTCGATCTATTTCTGACAAACTCATGGAGATATTCTGCTTCAACTTCGTATTCCATCACGCCAGGTTTCACACCTTCAAGAACTCGGCGAAATCCTCTCTCCGTGATATCACAGGCTTTTTGAAGCAGCCCCACTTCAATTTGAGATTTCACGCATCGTAAATCCCGAAGTATAGGAAAAATCCGCTCGTACCGGTAAAGTGGATAACGTTCTTGGCACTCTTTGACGAAGCGAGCATTCCTGGTCTCTACGGAAGATGCATTCCTGATGTGTTCATTGCTATCTAGGTAGATATGATCGCACTCCGCCAGAATGGTGTAAAATAGTTTATCAAATTCTTTCGTCCACTTTATATTTTTAATTCCGGAGGTCTCTTGCCCTTCCTCTTTGGTGAGCTTGTGTCCCTCCCAAACTGCAATCTCTTCGCTGGTTTCCCGAAGAAATAGCATCTCACGCATCTTTTCGTCGGGAAAGTCCGGAGCAATGAGCACAATGGATTCTTCCTGATCTACACCAGTCAGATAAAACAAGTTGCTATTTTGTACAAACTTCATAGTCCCATCTGCATTAGTGGGCATAATATCATTTGCCTGTACAACAGCCACAGATCCAGGCTTCATTCTTGCTGCTAGATTCTGTCTGTTTTGAATAAATAATTCTTTATTAATTGGGTCGTACTTCACTCAGCTAAGTTTGATTGAAGCCTGAAAAGTTTTACATCTGATACAGCTCCCCTCAGCTCGCTCTCACTGGTATTTTCTGCTTGCACAGTGGTATAAAAACGCGCAGCTAAATATAGAAAAAGTGTACCACTGTTATCACTGTAATCAAAATTGACCCAACCCGGGATACCATCCACCTCGATGGATTTGGCATAGCCCTCGGTTGATTCGTATTCAAACTGCTGAGCAGAGTGAGCAGACGCCATGTATTCTGCCCCTAGATAATCATTGAGGGTAATGCTCATTTCACGGTCGCCTTTGGAGTAGGTTTTTGACGCTGTGGAGAAAGATGCACCCTGCGTGGTGTATCCAGCTCCTTGTGGTTTTTCACTCCTTACAAATCCTTGGGTTTGCTCGGGCAGCATATCTATTAAAATTCTAAAATCCACTCGCCTCGATAAATCCAGAGATTCAATATCTACTTCAGAGGGAGTGTAATCGTCTATTGTACCTTCTATATTATCAGATCCATATTCGGTTGAAGGAGTGGAGGAACGATTATCTTCATTATTTTTTTTCTTGCCAAAAAGAAAATTATCAATTACTTGGTTTGCTTTTTTCTCCGCCTTTTTCTTGATTTCTATTTGGGCATCTGCGTTTCTTAGAGCTATTACTCCTAGGAGTAGGATCAAGACAAACTTTTTCATTCTAAGTGGTTATTAGGTGTTTAAAAAGAAGTTAAAATTACTATTTCTTTCTTGCCTTTTAATCATAAGGAACAATAAATAGCATTTTATAAATTCTTCTGCTAATGCAAAAGCACCTTAACCTCTGAAACTATCACCTACAAGATTTGGAATAACATGAAACGAGCGTAAACATAAAATCCGAGAATGAACAAGTTTATAGAAATTACATATACAGACCTTTTGTAACGCAAAAAAACCCAAAATACAAGTTTTACCCAACATGAAATACGGTTAGTTCTTCTAGCCCTTATCGGCTCAATTATGTAAAGCCGGAAGAAGCTTGCCACCCTTCTTCTAAAAGTTTTTGAAGGCAAATTGTCCATTACTCCATACCCTCTTCGTCTAGAGGGAAATTATTTATTTTAACTAAAACTCTACAAGAAAATGAAGAAGTATTTGTATGTATTCCGAGGTTTCGATGAAAACTATGAAAAACAATCACCAGAAGAAATGCAGGCACATTTCCAGCGGTGGGGTGAATGGATGGAAAAGGTTCAGGCTCAAGGTCACGCACTCGATGATCACACCGGAAAAGTGGTTTCCGAAAATGGCAAGGTGGTTACTGATGGCCCTTTTAGTGAAGGTAAAGAGCTAGTAGGGGGCTACGTCGTGGTATCCGCAAATGATTTTGACCACGCCGTTGAGCTATCAAAGGGATGCCCCATTTTTGAATATAATTACACGACTGAAATCAGAGAGGTAATGGAAGAAGGATAATGTAGGTAGCTAAGATCCAAGGCATTCTGTTCAATAGTAGAATGTCTTGTTTTTACCAAGCCTTATTATATACTATGGAAACTCCGCAAATTGTCGATCACTTTTTCAGAACGGAATATGGAAAGGCCGTTTCTCACTTGACTAATCGATTTGGATCAAAGCATTTAGAATTAGCAGAAGACGCTGTCCAGGAAGCGCTAATAAGAGCGATACAGACATGGCCATACACAAAAGTTCCTGAAAACCCCGCCGGATGGATACATAGAGTCGCCAGTAACAAAATGATCGATCAACTTCGAAGGGAGCAAAAAATAGATAAACGAGAAGTTCCCGATGCAGTGGAGGAGCTCAATGATCACGCATCTTTTGAAGCCATAAACGATGAAATGATCAGAATGATGTTTGCCTGCTGTCATCCGTCGTTGAGCTCAGAATATCAAATTATCCTCACGCTAAAGATTCTAGGTGGTTTATCTGTAAGAGAAATTGCAAGTGCTCTTGTGAAAAAAGAAGAAACCGTAGCAAAGGCTTATACACGTGCGAAGAAGAAATTCAAAAAAGAGGAGATTCAGCTTGCCCTCCCCCCCGCGAACGAAATCGAGAAACGCTTAAATATTGTTCTCAAAATCGTGTATCTACTCTTCAATGAGGGATATAAGGCTTCTGAAGGAACACTATTAATCAGAGAGGAACTCTGCGAGGAGGCCATTCGATTAAATAAAGTTCTCTTAGACAGTGATATCTGCAATACTCCTTCTGCCAATGCACTGATTTCTATGATGCTTTTCCAAACCGCAAGATTCAGTGCCAGAACGGATGATCAAGGGAACATCATCCGATTGGAAGATCAGGATCGTAGCAAGTGGGATCAGGACCTGATTAATTTAGGGCTTGAATACCTTGAAAAAGCTTCTCAGACTAATGAATTGAACGAATACCTCATTCAAGCAGTCATTAGCGCTACACATTGCAGGGCTTCCAATTTTGAGGAAACAGATTGGGCGAATATTTTGAGAATGTATGATTTGCACCTTCAATTGAGTAACAACCCAATCATTGAGTTAAACAGGGTCATTCCCCTTCAAAAAGTACATGGTTCACTTCTTGCCTACAAGGAAATAGAACGCCTGGAAGCTACTCAATTTTTTGATGAATACTATCTCTTCTATGCCATTAAAGCACAAATTCTAGAAGACATTGGGGATATGGAAAATTGCAAGAATTCGCTTAAAAAAGCGGTAAGCTTGGTTAAAAACGAACGGGAATCCATTTTTTTAAGGAAAAAGCTCGCACTTATTCCCTGATTTTAGTCAATCTTGAAAATGAGCCAGATCTTTTTAAAAGATTAATAAAATAGTGAGCTTCGCTTTATGAATAAATTCACTCCTATTCTGCTTCTTTTTAGCGTCTTATTGGTAGGGTGTGTGGCTCATGTTAAAACCTACCAAAATAAAGACTATGAATTCTCCAACTACGAAACCTGGTGTTGGCTGAAAGGCTGTGAAATCACCTATCAGGGTCCTAATCTATACTATGATCAAAGAGTAATTGACGAAATTGCCAACTCGATAGCGGTAAACATGTATGAAAAAGGGTACATACAAGGTGATGATTCTTCGGATCTGGCAGTAAACTATTACATTACAATCAAAGAGGATTCTACTTCAGTAAGTGATGAGTATTCTGATATGATCAGTACGTCTTTTTATCCCCGGTATGAAAAATTCTTAAAAGGAAGCTTGATTATAGATATCATCGATAGAAAAAAGTCAGAACTTGTTTGGAGAAGTACCGCAGAGAGATATCTGGAAATATATCCTGAATATGATGAAGAGATGATTCAAAAGACCGTTGCTAAAACGATGAAAAAGGTTCCCTTAAGGTCTAAAGTAGATTGATCTAATCTCTAAATTTGAACTACAGTTTAAGATAATTTTACGTATCCATGAGCGAGAAGGAATACGAGTTGATGGAGTTGCCAAATGGCATTAGAGTCATTCATAAGGAAATAGGGCATACAAAAATCGCCAATATTGGCATTATGCTAGATATTGGAAGCAGAGATGAAGCGGCCTACGAGCAAGGTTTGGCTCACTTTCTGGAGCATATGGTGTTTAAAGGTACCAAGAAACGAAACTCCTATCACATCATTAATAGACTTGAATCTTTGGGAGGAGAGTTGAATGCCTACACCACCAAGGAAAAAATCTGCTTTTATGCTACTTTGTTGGACGTTCATCTGGAAAAAGCTGTGGATCTATTGTCCGACATTACGTTTAATTCCACATTTCCTGAGAAAGAAATCACAAAGGAGCGTATGGTGATTTTAGAAGAGATGAGTATGTATCAGGATAATCCGGAGGATGCAATTCAGGACGAGTTTGATGAACAATTGTTCCCTAACCATGCGCTGGGCAAGAATATACTAGGTAACCAGGATACGGTCAAATCCTTTCAACAAAAACATTTTAAGGAGTTCCTTTCCAGGAATCTAAACACAGAAAAAATCATTCTTGCCAGCGTGGGTAGTTATCCTGTCAGGAAAATCATTCGCCTTGCTGAAAAATACTTGAAGCCTATTCCTCATAAAAATCATACACCAAAAAGAACATGGGTGAGTGAATATACTCCCACACGAAAAGAAATAAAAAAACCAATTGCTCAGGCTCACTTCGCTATGGGTCTCCCTTCTCTTTCTGTTAGAAACGAAAATAGGATTCCGTTTTTCTTTCTTTCAAATTTACTAGGTGGTCCAAGTATGAATTCCCGATTAAATCTTAGCCTAAGAGAAAAGCATGGACTGGTTTACGGAGTAGAAGTGAATTACGCACCTTATTTAGAAACCGGACAATTTGCTATTTACTTCGCTACAGATCCTAAAAACCTGAAAAAAAGCCAACGTCTTGTTTTAAGAGAGATTGAAAATCTGAAAAACAAACCACTTGGAAACCTGCAATTGCACCAAGCAAAAAACCAGCTCAAGGGACAGATGGCGCTATCTGAAGAAAACAAAAATGCTGTTATGCTGATGATGGCCAAAAGTCAATTAGACTTGAAAAAGATCCCTGACCTAACTGAGATTTTTAAAAAAATTGATGCCATTACCTCGTCTCAAATACAAGAGTTAACTAAAGAATATTTACCGGTAGATAGAATGAGCTTACTTACTTACTTGCCAAACTGACCAAAAAAGAATTCGAATATTACAATCTTTTGTGTGTTTAACCTATCATCATTCCAGCAGTAGATACCGAGACCAGAGGAAGATAGTCGCTGTGCGGGTTCCAGATGTGCTTCCCAAAGAGCGGTTTTGAATTGCTATTGCATTCATGACTGAATTTTTAGCCGCTGCCAGTCAAAATACCTTTTCATTGAGCTTTTCACTCAATTGACTAACCCAGATTAATTCACCACAATTAGTGGCAAGTTGATTCAAGTAATTGATTTACAGCAGTTGAATATTCATACTGATAATTTTTAATTCCTCAAATTTGGGGAAAGATGTTTTCATGTTACTATTCAGCTACTTTGCCAAAATTTTAATTAGTAATAATGAATAATAGTTCTTATTCTCAATATATTTTCTGTAAATTACTACAATTCAAAACATTATTTTAGGTAGCTACACATAATAAAATTGTTTTCAGCAATTACGGTTGTTAACTAATAGAATCCTTTGCAAAACTGGATTTTTGGCTCAAATCGAGGCTTTCAGAATTTCAAAAACGTAGTTTACTGGTCGTAAATGAGGCTTTTGAAGTTTTGAGTAACGAAGAGTTAGGCCAAAAGGCGGGTTTTCAAAGGATTCTAATAGGTAATCAGCACTTTTAGTAGCTGAATAGTAACCGTTTTCATCTCATTCAAAGTCAATTACTTCATATTCAATGTATTACATCTTCTTAACGAATAACACCCGAATTTCCGGGCTAAATCGACCAACTATTCTATTGCTTTGCCAAATAGATTGTTGAAGCCTCAGCTTACTTCGCTCAGGATTGGCTCCATGACTCGACCTCATGAGGTTGTTTTACTTTTTTTTGCGGGTTATCCGCTTTGGGCACTGTAAGTATTAACTTCTCCTCGCGGCGTTCACAGTAGATTTTTAGACAATAAAATAATATGATTGAACTAGGCTCTTAATAAATAGCTCTGGCTAGCTGCAAACAAAGAAAATGGATCATTCAGATAAAGCAAGCACTACAAATCAGCAGATTTCTAAGTCCAAATGTGCGCACATGCCTGCTAACTCTATTTTTCATATTTATTAAGTGCCTACTTCAATAATATGAATTTTTAACAAGTTGATTTGGTTAAGTTTCTTCAGATTCATCTCATAGAGATAAGCAAAGAACACAAAGTGAAACCTGGTAGCTTTCTTCAATAGGAGCACTCCGAGTAACCCTAAACCTCCGTCTTCTCTTTGGCACCTCGGGAAAAGCAGGAAATAATGTATTTTATACAATGAACACACTTAAAGTCGCAAAGTGACTTCAAAAGCCAGGACTATTTTAACAGATAGCGGAAGAACCTTCCGAGATATTATAGGAATACGCTTCTTCAGGCCTTTCCTCCAATCAAGACCTGAAAACGCTGGAATATGCCCTCAAGACAAACCTCGAGGAAATCAAAATAGACCTGCAAAAAGAAATCAAAAATCTGGATGTTAAGATAGAGCAGACAAAGGCGGAACTACAAAAGGAACTACAAGAAATCAAAGTGGAATTAAGAAAAGAAATTAAGCAAATAGATACCAAGATTTACGGTCAACTAAAATGGGTTGCGGGTATGCTTGTTGGGCAGACGTCGATCTTATTCACGTTGATAAGGTTTTTTGGCTAGGGAGCATGGTATATATTTTTAATGTGTTTCAATCTTAGGTAAGATCAGATGGCCTTAAGAATAATCCCAATGCAATTTTATCTCTGCTTAGAAGTTGATTTTTTGAAATTAGCCATGACTGAGGCATTAAACACATGCATAGAGCATTACATCAAAAAGGTCTAAGCAAGAAGTAGCTATTGCAATAATTGTAAGAGTCATTATGTTGGAATGATTGCTGAGATTTCATTGATCTATTTTGTCTATCTGCGCCATCACACTCACGTAACGATACAGATGATGTATTTTCCAAAACTACTTCTATCTTTACATTTATGGAATTTCTCCCTGAAGATCTTCAGAAGTACATAGAAGATCACTCTGAGCCTGAAACCGATTTATTAAAACAAATCAATAGGGAGACTCACCTCCATGTATTGGATCCACGAATGCTTTCAGGGCACCTTCAGGGAAGAGTCCTCTCTCTATTGTCACATATGATAAAACCAACCCACATCCTGGAAATTGGGACGTACACAGGCTATGCGGCCCTTTGCCTGGCGGAAGGGCTGAAACCAGAAGGAAAGCTGATTACTATTGATAG
This sequence comes from Bacteroidota bacterium, assembly GCA_038746525.1. Taxonomy (GTDB): domain Bacteria; phylum Bacteroidota; class Bacteroidia; order Cytophagales; family Cyclobacteriaceae; genus Ekhidna. The sequence continues at coordinate 24,859 of JBCDKO010000019.1, read as the reverse complement.
TAACGCTGAGTTAGCTATTCGCACAAAATCATATTTCGCTGCTTCCAGATTCAGGGATCAAATTGAAATGATGGTGGGTAATGCCCTGGAGCTAATTCCTACCCTTGATCTGAAATGGGATCTGGTTTTTATTGATGCGGACAAAGAAAATTATGGGAATTATTTTGATCTTGTAATTGAGGATGTCGGTAAAGGAGGGACCATCATTGTTGATAATGTACTTTGGAGTGGTAAAGTATCGGATCCTTCCAAGACTGATGCTGCAACAGAATCCATTCGTGCTTTTAATGAAAAAGTCCAGAAAGATTTTAACGTTCAAAACGTTTTATTCCCAATTCGGGATGGTTTAATGATTTTAAGGAAGATTTAGCAATCAGGGAAAGTAGTACGCAGATAGTAGACATGAGTGATCAATATCACAGAACTCAAACTTCCAGACCGGTAAGATTAAAGCTGAGACAGATGAGTACCTCGAAACTTCGTATTTTCTATCCCTGTTTGATGCTTTTTTCCTGTCTTCTTTTTCCTGTTTTCTGTACCTCCCAGACTGTACCAAGCCTAATGATGATTGGAGACGTAAAGCTTCACATTAATGAAAGCGCCAGGCGTCAGATCCAGCAAGATGTTGACCGGCTTACTCGGAGCAATACTTATTATAACATTCTGGTGGATCGGATGAACCTTTATTTCCCTATAATAGAGCGAGAACATCGGAAAAATGGCATACCTGATCAAATTAAGTTTTTAGCTATCCAAGAAAGTGCATTAATCTCAGATGCCGTCTCTACAGCCAATGCCGTTGGTTTTTGGCAATTTAAAGATTTTACAGGACGAGAAGTAGGGCTTCGGATAGATCGTCAGGTAGATGAACGCCTAAATATTGTATCAGCATCCCAAGGTTCTGCTAAATATTTTAAAACCAACAATTTTTTCTTTGATAATTGGGCATACGCGGTCATTGCGTACCAGGCAGGACCTGGTGGCGCTAAAGCGCATACGGATACCAAGAACTACAGTAGTAAAAAAATACATGTGACCATAAAGACATACTGGTATTTAAAGAAATTCATTGCCCATGTGGTAGCATTTTCACCCGCCGTAGGCAGGCCACACTCAGAAGGAATTTGGTTAGATGAGATAAAAAACGCAGGAGGAAAATCACTGCAGCAAATTGCGAGAGAACAAAAAATAGATCTGGAAGAATTAAGAAAATATAACAAATGGCTGAAACGAGGAAGCATACCTGAAGATAAAACCTATCATGTATTGGTACCCAGGACAGGATCCAGACCTGGAAGAGCCCTTGCTGATAATAAAAAAGAAAAGGCAGGTAAAATGCCAGGACCAGAAGAGAAGATCTATCCAACAGAGATAAAACCGGGAATAACCAAGTCAGATAGAGCCACAATTATTCCTATCAACAACATCCCATCTATGTTGTCAAGAGAAACAGATGATGTGCCATCCATTTCTGCTAGAGCAGGTATCAGTCAGAAACAATTCAGACGATATAACGATATGGCGATTAACCAAAAAATAATACCCAATGAGTTTTACTATATAAAGAAGAAAAAGGGTCGATCAAAAATGGGGTTTCACGTCGCTCAGAAAGACGAAACCTTATGGGAAATTTCTCAGAAATATGGCATTCGCATGAGTAGACTAGCTAAAAAGAATAGGATCAATTCAGCAAAGGAGCTAAAGCCCGGAAGAGTACTTTGGTTGAACAAGGCAAGACCTAAAAACGAATCCATAGCCTATCACAAAATCAATATGCCTGAAATAAAAGAAACTGGCGAGGAGCCACCTGTTGTCGCGACTACCAAATTATCTGATGAATCGGCAATAGACAAAATTGAAAATAAGGAAACGAAACCTATAGTAGTTCCCGTAATCGATGATTCAAAAGCAAGACGAAAAGTCAAGATCCATACCGTAGCAAGAGGAGAATCTCTTTGGGCTATCTCAAAATTATATGGTGTAAAAGTAGACGACCTATTGCGATGGAACGAACTTTCTAATCCTGACGCTATTAGGATTGGTCAAAATATTCAAGTTAAAGCTCCAATAGAGGAAGCCGCCGAAGACAAAAATATTATCATTCACAAAGTGAAGCCAGGTGAAACACTCTATGCTATTTCTCGAAAATACCAGATGACAGTAGACGAATTGATGGATCTAAATGGTATGTCGAATTTTGATCTAAACTCTGGTCAGGAGATAAAAGTCTTTGATGGTGAAAATCAATAATTTTTGATAAACGAGATGCCAAATTCTTTGGTGATGGATACGAGTTTTTCTAAATCACGGTCTTCTTTTCTGTTAGAAGAAAGAAGTATTTTCTCGCCACCATCGAGTAAGTAAGCTTTGTAAAAGTAAGCTTTGATGTTTGAAGAGCTCACTCGTGAATTCACATTTTGAGACATCTTCACTTTATTCATATAAATCTGGATAGGCTTAATGATATTGTAAGTTTTGCTCCCAGACTTCACTATTTTTTCTGAAGTGTCCACTTTTATTCTTTTACCTCTTATCTGCCACCCAATTATTACCACCCCATACCTGCAAAAATTATATATCCAGGCATACCTTTAATTATCAGGAAACAAGTGAAACTATAGAATCCTTTGCAAAACTGGATTTTTGGCTCAAATCGAGGCTTTCAGAATTTCAAAAACGTAGTTTACTGGGCGTAAATGAGGCTTTTGAAATTTTGAGTAACGAAGAGTTGGGCCAAAAGGCGGGCTTTTCAAAGGATTCTGTATAATCAAAACCCATCCTAAGGAATTGAAAGTTTGAAAATTATTATCAAAGTTTCTGAGTTTGTAAGTCATCAATAATTGATTATTTGATGTAATAGTGTCTCAGGATTGCCAACTCTAAAAATATTAACCAACTCATTTGTCATCTATTTTTTTACTCTATTTAATATCATCCTCCGCTATTGCAAATTGTCTTGATTTTTTTGAGTAAACCCATCTATGATCATTTTCCGATAATCGCTTGATCATTTTCAATAGTGAAGCCTAAAAATGTTAGGCACGTAAAACAACCTGTTGAATCAGCCATGTTTTGAATCTTTGAAATTGATTCTAGACAGAATTGAACATCTTATTAGGAATATAACTTTGGTCTAATGGGTAAAAAGTAGCCTCCTCATCTCCAAATTTCCCATTGATAGACTCATCTTTGATTACAATTTTGTTACTATCCTTCAAGAGATGATATTCAGATAAATCTTTCTTACTAACTACTACCGAATTAGTATTTTTATGTCGGTTGATAAAGGTGAGAGTTCAATTCGGTTCTATTACTAATTGAAAAAACTATCATAGTTTTTATTACTACATTCAACAATAATTTGTAAAGCTAAGTATTAAAGACTCTTACGTCAATAATCAAAATCCAGTCCTAAGCGATCTTTCAAATCTTTCAAGCGAGGATTCTCTTTTAGCATATGATTAAAAATATCCTTACTGGTATAAAGTTTCTTGGCTCCCACTTCCTGCATAATTTTCGTTGATAAAACAATATGATCATTTTTCAACTCCAACCGAAAGAATTGAGTCAGCTCTACTTCTAATTTTTCCAGGAAACTTACTTCTAGCTGGCTGGCTAAATGAATAATTACTCCATGACCTTCTCCTTTTCCCACCTCGCGATTAAGAATAAGTCTGTCCGCATCCCCAACATCATTTTTCTTTCTACCAAACTTTTTCCATGCTTCTTGCAATGTCTCTTCCGTAAAAGGTTCTTTCTTTTTTTCAAAAAAATGTTGATTTTCCTTATTAGCGCTTTCCTTTTTAACCTTTTTTCTATTGAAAATACGAGGAGTATCAGTCTGGCTTTTGGCTTCTGGCTCTTGGATATTAATAATGGGGTGGGTATTACTAGGCACCGGGTATTTATTTGACGCCTCATCCTCTAACCTCGAAACTGCTGCATTCTGGTGTGTACTTTCCTTTCTTTGGCTCCCATCTACTGAGGTGCTACTACCGGTTTCTAACTCACTGTGTGGTTTTTTTTTTTTTGCCCCATTTTCAGTGGAGCTTAAGGACAAGGCATTTGGAAGATGAGCCAATTTCATTAAGCACAGTTCCACATGAAGACGTTGGTTTTTGCTTTGCTTGTAGTTTAGTTCAAACTGGTTGGAAATATTCAAGGCAGACAGAAGAAAAGACGGGCTGCAATTGGTTGCTTGTGTGAAGTACTTTTCTTTCAGATTATCAGCTACTTCTAATAGTTGTACGGTTTGTTCGTCTTTCGCAACCAATAGGTTTCTTAGGTGTTGTTGAAATCCACTGAGAAAATTACTTCCATCAAATCCATTCCTTAAAATTTCATCAAAGAGGATTAGGGCTCCCGCCATGCTCTCCGCCAATAAATCATCTACTAGTTTAAAATAATAGTCATGATCAAGGATATGAAGATTTTTAATGGTGTCTTCGTATGAAATTTTTCCATCTGAAGAAAAAGTGGTGATTAAGTCAAAAATGGAAAGCGCATCACGTAATGCACCATCTGCTTTTTGAGCAATCAAGTGCAATGCTTCAGATTCTGTTTCAACTTTTTCATTCCTGGCAATCTTTTCTAGCTGTAAAACAATATCTTTTATCTCGATTCGATTGAAATCATAAATCTGACATCGAGATAAAATCGTAGGAATTACTCTATGTTTTTCGGTAGTAGCTAAAATAAAAATGGCATACTCGGGAGGTTCTTCTAGTGTCTTCAGGAACGCATTGAAGGCTTGGGTAGAAAGCATATGAACCTCATCAATAATGTATACTTTGTAGTTTCCTTGCTGGGGCGGATACCGAACCTGGTCTATTAAATTTCGAATGTCATCTACAGAATTATTTGAGGCAGCATCTAGTTCGAAAACATTAAAATTAGAGGTACGCTCCGCATCCTCAGCGTCAAAATCATTGATTTTCCTGGCCAAGATTCGTGCACAGGTAGTTTTTCCTACGCCTCTTGGCCCACAAAACAACAACGCCTGTCCCAGGTGATTTGAATTAATGGCATTTTCGAGCGTGGTAGTGATGTGTTCTTGCCCCACTACTTCCCCAAAACCGAGAGGTCTGTATTTACGAGCTGATACCACAAAATTCTCCATATGCTAGCAAGATAGGTGAGGGTAAATAATCTTCCGAAAAGAATTTGAAAAACGATTGAACTTTCGCGTAGTTTTTATCGTCTTACTTCTCACCTGAGTAGTTACTACTTTTGTTTAAGTTCTTTGAATATGGGGTCGACAGGAATCGACAGGAAGTGTAAGCAGTATGCCAGCATGCCGGGTGTTGAATGAGCACACGCGATCAATTCATTCACAACTATAATTGGCGAGTCTAACTACGCTATGGCTGCCTAATCCAGACATTTGTCGGATAGCGGGCTAATCGGTTGAGCCACAAAAGGTTCCCGGGCCACATCCTACTGTTCTTTGTCCTTGAGAATGGGTTTTAGGGTGTCATAATAAGGAATAGTCCTGGTGATGTCGCTAAGTCAGGGCGAAATTTAGCGACTGGCGTGGCAAGTAGGTAGTTGTTCACCAGCTTGTGATGCGAGATAAGAAAGAATAACTAAGCATGTAGAAGGCCTTTTGTTGCCTTAGCTGGACGAGGGTTCGAATCCCTCCGACTCCACTTTTTAAAAGTCAAATTGTTCAACACCCTTCATACGATATGTATGGAGGGTTTTTTGTTTCTTTATTTAAATTATTCAGGTTTTCCAGTAGTACTTCTTACACCATGAGATCGATTTTACATACATCCTCCTCATGGTACCTACTAGTAATTTCCGTGCCTGATCCGCTATAAACCTCATACAATTCCCCAATTCTGCTCGAACCATTTTCATCAAAACACTTGGGATTATTGCCGGATCAAGGTGATTGAAAAATGTATTCATTTTCTATTCTGTACTAGTGTAAGAAAAATATGAGCAGCTCCGAAAAGAGAAAAAAGAAAGCACTTTCTAGAAGTAGCGTGGGATAAAAAAGTAAGCGCTTAGTTGAGCCAGGACACGCGCTGGTATCTGTCTTTTTAATTGTTGGATTTGCCTAAAGCCGAGCTACTTACTTTTGTTGGATTTTTTTGCATCTAATCTTTCAAGAAATATCTTACCTCTGGATGATAGAGAGTATCCAAACCTTATGGCTTATTCGTAAGTCCTAAATTCTTCAACTTTCGAATATTGGTTTTAAGCCATTCCTTTTCTCTACCTGTAATCTTAGCCAGGTCAGCAGCTCTCAACTCAGGGTTGGATTTAATAACCTGTAAAATCGCAAGTATTCAGTTACCTTGCTTACTATATTTATTAAGCCTGTCTAGTGTAGAGATTACTAAATAGGTTTACTTTTTTATATTTGTATTATGGCAAGTATAGGAAGTATATCCAAACTAAGGGTTCAGAGAAAAACTACTCAATTTTTAAATTCGATTGCCCTGTCTAGTTCATTCTTGGTTCCTACAACAGCCACAATCAGATTGCCATCATTTCTTTTATTGTAGTAGATACTTTGACCGAAAAGCCTGCTGAATAGAACCAGCTGTCTTCAAGTTTTTAGATATTTAAGCTCTATACCAACCTCTTCCTGAATATCGATATCTACTTTTAATCCTAAACAGCCTGGGTATTTAAAGATGGCTTTAAAATATCCCTATAAGGTAACTGATTAGTAAATACCTCATTGATTTTTTGGGAATCAACCTTCCTATTAGTTGGCCCTGTATACGTTTCATTCTTAAGATTTTGTGGTAATGGATATTCTGCGAGAACTTCTGAATTTAGTTTTTCAAACCTTTCAGCTCTAAGCTTGCTCGATAAATCTGCATTGTTGAAATCCGAGACAATAGAGGAAACTTCATTACGATAAGAAGAATTGTAATCAGGAAAATAAATGATATACTCATTGCCAAAACCACTTGTTAATTTTATTAATAACCAAATCAATCACAGCCTCGCTATTTTACATGAATTTTAAATATTTAGATCAGTTCTTTACTATTTACTATAAGTACTCCTGCAAAATTCCCGTATCACTTTCTGCACCTCCCTCGACTTAGCCCGTTTTGATGGCCTTAAGGATGATCCGATTACGCATTTCTGGGTGGAGAAGGATCTCCTTTTGCAGATTTTTGAGAATTTCTACCTGATCAGGAACAGAGGTCATTTACTAGATGTAGAATTAAGATTCAATACATAACTTCTAGCTACTGCACCTTCTGATGAACTTTCTAGGCTTTTTTCTTCGACTTCATTCTTTATTGTGCGTTTCTTCTCTGTAGGGCTTGCCTTCCAAGCGGCAATTAAGGAAAATACACTGAGCAAAACCCAGAACATATCTACAAAGAAGGAATCACTATAACCCATACCAAGTGACTTCCAAAACCATAAGCCAGTCTGTATTCCATTTGTAACTGGAATGAATAACCCTAGAATACCAGAAATTAACAAAGCATGTTTGCTGATTTTATAGCTACTCTTGATGAAATAGGCATAAATGGTGTAAAGCAACCAAAACCCAAATAGTGCTGTATTAAGAACCTGAGTACGAGATTCCATTTCAAGTGGGAACACCTTAGCCGTAATGAATAATAGTGTTATAGCAGGGTAGAGTCCTAAGCACGAGCCGAGATAAATAGCACCCACATTGCGATTGAATGTTGCCTTATGAGCGTATGTCTTCTTTTCTCGTGCTACTAGCCACACCATTACTCCGGAGACAATCACAAAGCAGGTTAAGATGGCCATGATAAAGTAAATCACCTGCACAAACAAGCCACCAAAATTTCCAAGGTGCAAACCGATAAAAAAACTTAGTGAGGAGTTACGGAATGAACTTTCCTCCAAACGCTTTTCATACACGACCTCTCCATCCTCCAGCCTGAATACCGATTGTGCATAACCCGCAAAATTTAAGTCGGTATCAATACTGGAAAGAATATCCAAATGTGAGTTTTTATCTCCATAACTCTTCACCGTTAGATTAAAAATCTTGCTCTCCTCATCAGGAATTTCGTTGAAAAACGCTTGAACGAATTGATTAATGGAATGCGTTCGATCTGCTTCACCTTTTAGCTCATAACTTTTATTCTCCGGTAAAATAATTGCTGCCGCTTTGTTCACATCTCCGAAAACCAGGTATACGATCGGCAAGGCTAAAATGGTCAAACCAAACAGCGTACCCGTGACGGCATACATAAACTGATACGGAAGACCAAGCACACCTAGCGCCACATGCCCATCTGTCCAGAGGTTTTTAATAGAACTTTTTAACCTGAAGGTGAAGAAGTTAGAGACGATTTTCTTCCAGTGTATTACCACACCTGACACCAGCGCAAAGAGTAATAACAATGAAAGAATCCCTGCCAGATAAATACCTACAACCGGAATTTGTCGGAAATAATGTAATTGAGTCAGTATCCCGCCTATTCTTCCTGCTTTGCCATACTCAGCTGGGGGTTTTAGATCATAAGAATCTATATCGACGGCATAATTGATATTAGCTATTGCTTCGGCATAGGCCAGACTGTCAGAAGGTGTAAATTGGCTCAATGAATCTTTTGAAATCTTATTGGCAGGTGCACCCGCTGAAATGGCCAAAAAGGTTCCACGATTTTCCCTTACTTGGATGCGAAAATCACGTCCATACATTTGATACCCTTTTTTAGCCACCTCAGCGAGTATCCGATCGTAATCTACATCCTTAAGATGAATCTCATTACGCTGACTATTGACTTCCCAGTTATTGATTTCCTTTTGAAAGAGCGCAAAAGCTCCTGCCAGGAAAATAACGAATACCCCAATACTGATGATGATACCAGCTACGGTGTGCGTATTGAAAAATGAATTGTAGGCTCTTTTATCCGATTGATGTTCCTCCATATCCTTCGTTATTAAAGTGTTTTTAGCAAGAAAATACCGAGCCCTGATACCACGATCACAGCACCCAGGATAGCCCAGGCTTTGCCTGGTTTTTTGATCCAATACACCACGGCAATGAAGAATGCCCAGAGTGATGGAAAAACGAACCAAATGGTCAACACCATCAGTTCACCAAACCCTAGCAGCCCTAAGAGGGACAATAAGCCGGTCGTAGCAGCCAGACCTCCAATGGCAGAAGCAAACACCTTGCTGGTTCTGGCACGTCTGGTTTGCAATAGATACTTTTTGTTGGCTGGCATAATGCGTTAGTTTCTTGCTTTGGTTTTATTTAGAAATGGGGTAAAGAGGATAATCAATGAAGCCAGAGAAGGCCAAAGAACCAGGCTGAGGAAAATCCCTTTTGCCAATCCTAACTCCTTGGCAAAAAGAACTAAACCGGTTACAATCAAAAACCAACCGAGCACCCTGGTTAGGACAGGGTGCTCGGTTAAATAGGTCACAAACTTTCTTGGTTGGAATTCTACTCTACCAGATACTGCATAGAAGCAACCAATGGAGAGTAGAAAAAGTACGGTAGCAAGAACAATCATCGCATCAGCATTTTCCGAAATGCTATTTACCTCACTCTCTCAATGTACTCCACCCAGCCTACGCCTGTGGTCATTAGCTCAAGGGTATTGCTTTCTGTGAATCGGTAGATTTCTGATTCTGATCCCACGGAACTGTCAAAGAAATCTCGTGCCACACCATAAAAAGAGCCATCAACCACGAAAAGATCTGTCATCGACTTATTCCCATCAGAAAACGGAACCTCTACCGCAGCTTCCCCGTTTTGCAGGTTTCCTCTCAATAGTTTTATTGGTCCGGTTGCTAAATCAAATGGATTGACAAGTGCCCCAAGTTCATCCTCAGTCAAATCCAGCACTCCGATCAAAAACTCATTTCCGATAATTTCGAAAGTTAGGCTTTGAGGTCGACCCAAACCTCCAATACTTGTAACCGGAATGTTAAATTCCGAATCGAAGGAAAGCTCTCCACGATTGATTCTGGTCATGGTTTGTTCAACTTCTGCGGGATCAGCAAAGTATCTGGCGAACCCAAAATAACCATTAGCACTGAAGTAATAGTTGCCTTGTCCGTCAAATGCGCCCTCTGTGCCGGCAGCAATGTTCTCATTAAATACGATATCTACAGATCCGGTAACGGGATCAACGATCATAACCCTTGCGCCTGGTGTGTTATTCGGTGGAGCACCGAAACCAAAACCTGACACACCAATAAAGACCTCGCCATCAGGACTGACACTCACTGTTCCTATATTGGAAATACTAAAGTTATCCGGACTGTCCGCCGGGAAATCGATCATATTTCTCACCTCCATCGTGGTAGGATTCCAAATCACAAATTGTCGCAATCCGCCCGGTAATAGCAATGCATACTCCTCATTAACAAACGCAATGATTCCGAGAAAACCTCCCACGCCTAACTGAGTCAAAGAAAACCTATCCTCTTCCACTAGCACATTATTTTCGTTGATCGAATGCTTAATGATCAATACCCGTTCCGAATCGAAAACGTACACCTTGCCGTTAAATACTCGTACTCTTGAGGCTCCATTAAATTCAAAAGCATCTGCAAGGTCTATTTCGTCGGTAAGATCAGAAAGTACGTTTAAATAAATGGTTCTTGGAGCATCTGGGGCCTGTACGGTGTTTTGCACGATGTAAGCAGGTGTTTCCGTTCCATCTCCTAATTCAGGATCGTCATCTTCACTACAATTGGTTAACAGTGAAACGGCAAATAAGCTAACTAGAAAGTAGCTTATTTTCCTTCTAAGTTGAAAAACTTCTTTAATGGTCATGATGATTAAAAATTAAAAATTGATTTGAAATTAAATGCTCTTCCGGGACGCTGTACCCCGAAAAAGTCAAAAACTTTTGCATTGGAAATATTCTGAATTTCAGCGGTGAAGCTTAATCTTTTTCCGGTCAAAGTAGTGTAGTACGTCACACCTCCGTTTTGAGTAAACTGGGTAGGTATTACCTGCTTGGAATCTCTTCTGCCGGCGCTCTCCCAAGCCCGAAAAAATTGGTTGACGAATCGTGTGTTGATAAAAACGGACAGCCCATCATTTTTGGAGAGTACATCTTTAAAGGAATAGCCACCGGAATAGCTCGCAAAGAAGTAAGGCCTATTGGGCAGTCGGTCTCCCTTAAAGGCTGCATAGATTCCGGTGTTAGAAACGTTTACATAGGAGATGTAGGTACCGCTTGTTTTCATCGTCAACCTTCGGTTTTTAGAGGTCCAGCTTGAGGTTAGCTCCACTCCTCTGGAAGCCACATCTTCAATATTGGTATGGAAGGAAAAATCATTCGTACCCAGAAGTTGGATGAAGTCCTGAACTTGCCTGAGGAAAAGGTTTACTTCCAAACGTATCAGGGCTCTACCAGCACTTGCATTGTTAAAATTTGTCGAGAGGTTTGCATTATGACTTCTTTCAGGCCTTAAATCAAGTCTTTCAGCAACGAACAGTCCATCACCGAAAACTTCGAAAAAGCCCGGTAGTCGAATGGCCCGTTCATAAGATGCTTTGATGTTCCATTTCCGGGTTAGATTATGCCGAAAGCTAACACCTCCACCATAGTTACTGGTTCTCCGATTGTTTTGAGTAACTACCCCAGCAGCATCAAACAATTCTGCCGCCAGGTACTGATTGTAATTTTTGGCAAAACCTTGCAACGAAGACCTTTCGTTTGGTGATGCGTACTCGTACTCAACACCATTGATCACGTTAAAGAGGCTATTTTCAAGTTCTAACCGATCCAGTTGATCGTCAGGGATCAACGCATTTTCACCTGCTCTTTCTTCGTGTGTAGGGGCTGAAGAAAACCGAAGTTTATGATATTGATTGATGGCATATTCCAGGTAAAATCTATTGTAAGTGCGGATGTCCCTGAACTTAATATCACTAGCACCTCGCTCACCACGTCCATTTCTCCGGATAAGGTTACCATCCAGATCTCTGGAAAGCTCCCCATCCCATGTGTAAATGACGGTAGCCGTGTCGAGTACTTCCTGTCCATTTCGGGCAATTCCAGCCGTATTTTCAAGTGACCACTTGTCATTCCAGCTTTTGTCCCATTTGAGCAATCCCCCAAAAGAAGTACGACCCGTAGTTACCTCACCATAGGGCACAGTCATCGCAAAATTGTGCTGTAGATCCTGATCGATCCGGCTAAAAAAACCTCTGATGATGAGATTATCAGCCCACTTCCTATTTCGGATACCCAGCTCCAGATTTCCTCCTCGTGCCAGGTAATCATCATGAAAACGCTCTACCGTCTGGGGAGTTAACCGTCCTCGTGCGTCCGGAATTTCCACATCAATTTTAAAGTTGTTTTTTGCCCGGTCAAGAAAACCTGAAGCATTGATAAAGTAGGATTTGCCTTTAGGTCTATGATTAAGATTTGCAGCAAACCTGTGAGTACCAAAAGACCCTTTTTGATAGGATATATCTCCACCAGTACCTTCAAATGCCTCATTGGAAACAATGTTGACCGCTCCCCCTAAGGCATCCGCACCGAACCGTATAGGTACCACACCACGATAAATCTCCACCCTTTCAATGAGGTTTACGGGCACATTGGCGAGACCATTAAGGTAACCCATAGCGACCAGCGGAATACCGTCTAGAAATAACCGAACTTGATTTCCTGATAACCCATTTAGTGAAAATTGGGCGCTCGAACCCAGGCCTCCGCTTCGTTGGATGTTGACACCCTGGGTTCTTGACATCACTTCTCCTAAATCGGCAGTTTGCACCTTCGCAATCCTAGTTTCTACCACTGTAATGGCCTGGGCAGATTGAATTAGCTCCTGTACTTTCTGAGATTGGCCTTCTACTATTACCTCATCAAGCTGCTTCACATCAGTGGACAAAATGATATTTTCTGTAACTGTTTCGTTTGGTCTAATGGTTATTTCTTGCTTCTTTGAAAGATAACCCGTCGACGAAGCAACGAGTGTATGACCACCTTCAATGATTTCCTGGATTTCAAAATATCCTGACTCATCTGTCACACTGCCACGGCTGGTTCCTTTGATCGCTACTGTTGCGAAAGGGACAGGTTGATTGTTTTCATCTTTTAGGTAGCCTTGAAGGTTTCCTTTTCCTTTTTTAGGTGCCACTTTGACTGTGATGTCAGTTCTTGTAGCACGAAGGATGATTTGGTGGTCCCCCCATAGTTCTCTAATGATTTTCCCAAGTGCGGTTGCCACATATACTTTTGAAATTTGTCGATCCGGAGGAAGATCAGCTGATCTGAAATTAATCGTACAGTTCGCTTCATTCATCAGTCGATCCAGTGCCTCACCGACCGATTCATTCCTGAATTCGATACTGATCTTCTTTTCTAAAAGGGGCTGTTGTGCCTGGATTTGAATCCATCCAAAAAGCAACAGCAGGAGAACACTATGTCCGCTAATTCGATTCATCGTAAGTGGTTGGTAGTCGTGTTTCGAATTAGCGGATGATCACTTTTTTACCATCAATCTGGTAATCAAAGCTTCCCATAAAAGCGAGTCTTTCCAATGCTCCGGTCAATGGCGGATTATTAAGGGAGAGGCTAAACCTATCGTCGAGGAGTTGTTGATTCTCTACGGTCACTTGCACATCAAACCAAGGTTCTAAAACCGAGACAATCTCTTTCAATGTCTTGTCTTTTAGCACCAATCGATTGTCTTTCCATGCTGTTAAGATCAATGCATCTACTTCATCGGTTACGATGCTGTTATCTGCTCCAAGTACTGCTCTATTATTGAGCGTAAGCGTTACCAGATTGTTCTCTTGGTTTTTATCGGAAAAGGCAACCTTTCCACTAGTAACAATAATTTCTGTTGCACCCTTCTCTTTTGTATTGATGTCAAAAGAAGTTCCCAGAACCTGAGTCTTGGAATCTTCCGTGTAGATGACAAATGGGCGTTCAGTATCTCTCACTACATCAAAGTGGGCATGTCCAGTCAGGTAAACGATTCGCTCATCGCCTTCAAACTGTTCCGGAACCTGGATTTGTGTTTCGTAATTCATCCGAATCGTAGATCCATCGGAAAGGGTTACGGTTCTTTTTTCGCCTCGTTGGGTTTGGATCGTTTGATATTGATCAGCTACCTTGGTGTTGCCCGTAAGCTCAATAGCATCGAACAAATAGTAAGTTGAGAAACCCACAGCGAACAGGACAAGAACTGCTGCGGCATAACTTCTATATCTCACAGCAAGAGATCGGGTTTTTACAGCCTGTTCGAATGGTCGTTGATTTTCAAGTTGCGATACATTTTGGGATACATTAAACCATATTTGATCACTATCAATCTCTTCTCGGTTCACCAATTCAAGTTCACCAGACGCATCTTCCGCATCATTTAACTCGAGCCATTCCTTAACCGCCTTCCTTTCAACTTCAGAGCATTGGTTCTGGTGGTATTTAATTAAAAGCTCTTTCGATATTTTCTTTGCCATCTGAATCTAATAATGTAACATGTTCAAGCTCTCATGTTAGAAAGCCTTGTACTTATATCATTACATAATCGGAGGTTATGGGTACCTTGACCAAAAAAAATTGCTTGGTAAAATTAAAGAGTGTGTCGATTCACTTACTAGAATCCTTTGAAAAACCCGCCTTTTGGCCCAACTCTTCATTACTCAAAATTTCAAAAGCCTCATTTACGACCAGTAAACTACGTTTTTGAAATTCTGAAAGCCTCGATTGAGCCAAAAATCCAGTTTTTCAAAGGATTCTACTAAATACCAGCAGCTCGTTTTGGAATTTGATAATCGGTAAGTCGATCTCTCAAATAATTCAATGCTTTAGCAATGTGCTTCTTGACCGCATGATGCGAGATGGATAACTTTTCGGCTATTTCTTTATTTGTCAATCCACCATTTCTACTCAATAAATAAACCTGCTTACATTTAGGCGAAAGTTGGTCAACTAACAAGCGGACCTGTTCGGATAATTCATCAAAGGCGAGCTCTTTCTCCGTAGTATTTTCATGATTTCTGAACGATTTAGCAACAACGGTCAAATGACTCTCGGCTATTTCCCGGTTCCTGCAAAAGTTGTATACACTCAATCGTACAGCTTTAGATAAGTAGCTTCTCCACGAAGTTTCATCCTCAAGAGATATAGAAAGTTCTTTTCTGCGTTCCCATAATGATGTGAAAATTTTTGAAGTGATCTCTTCACTTTCAGTTTTATTCTTCAAATAACGATAAGCAATAGAATACACATACTGCAAATAGGTCTTGTAGAATTTTGTGAAACCTTCTGCGGTTTGAATAACTAATTCATCACTCGCTTTTTTTCTCTTAGATAAAAACATTTATTAGGCATATGATCCATAGAAGCGTCGCTGCGGGAACATACCCAATACTTACTATTTAGAATCATTTTAAACGATAGCAAAAGTATGGTTTGGTTTAGAATGAACCAAATGGATTTATCAAATGACTATGCTTTTTGAGAATAGAAATTATACGGTAATTCATTTAAGTGCACAGCTATTTCTCTAAGAAACTACTTCTACAAAACTCCCTAATCGCCTTTTGCACCTCTCTGGATTTGGCAGTTTTAATTGCTTTGAGGATAATCCGATGACGCATTTCGGGATGAAGCAAGATCTCTCTTTGAAGTTCTTTCAATAACTCGATATGCTCAATGGTCTGAGTCATCAGTTACTAGAGGAATTAGTAGTGAGTATCGGGTCTGTAATAATCACTTTCGGTGTAGATTTAGTAAGAGTCAGCTCTTCTTTTACTCGTTCTTTTTTCTTCTTCTCTACCGGCTTGGCTTTCCATGCAGCCCATAACGAGATTAGACTCATAACCAACCACGCTACATCCACAAAGAAGGAATCCGGATAGCCCAGGCTTAGTGACTTCCAAAACCAAAGGCCGGTTACTGCTCCGTTAATAATGGGGATGGCTAAACCAAGAACCCCAGCTAGCAGTAAGGCGTGCTTGTTGATCTTATAGTTACTCTTGATGAAATAGGCATAAATGGTGTAAAGCAACCAAAACCCAAATAGTGCTGTATTAAGAACCTGAGTACGAGATTCCATTTCAAGTGGGAACACCTTAGCCGTGATGAATAATAGTGTTATAGCAGGGTAGAGTCCTAAGCACGAACCAAGATAAATAGCTCCTACATTACGATTAAATTTTGATTTATGAGCGTACGTCTTCTTCTCCCTGGCTACCAGCCAGATCATTACGCCGGAGACAATCACAAAGCAGGTTAAGATGGCCATGATAAAGTAGATGATTTGAACCAGCAAACCTCCAAAGTTTCCGAAGTGTAAGCCAATGAAGAAACTCAATGAAGAAGTGCGAAATGAACTTTCATCCAGACGTTTTTCATACACGAGTTCTCCATCTTCCAGTCTAAATTCAGATTGTGCAAATCCTGCAAAATTCAAGTCAGTATCTATATTTGACGTGAGAGTGAGATGAGAATTTTGATCTCCATAGCTCTTAACTGTCATTTGAAACCCTGTAACATCCTGGCTAGGTAGATTTCCCAAAAACTCCTGAATATGGGTATTTATGGTATGTATTTGATCCGCTTCACCAATCAACTCATAGTTTTCATTCCTAGGAAGGATAATGGCTGCCGCTTTGTTCACATCTCCGAAAACCAGGTAAATGATTGGCAAGGCTAAGATGGTCAAACCGAATAGCGTCCCGGTGACGGCATACATGAACTGATACGGAAGACCAAGCACACCTAGCGCCACATGCCCATCTGTCCAGAGGTTTTTTATGGAACTTTTTAATCTGAAGGTGAAGAAGTTAGAGACGATTTTCTTCCAGTGTATCACCACCCCTGACACTAAAGCGAATAGTAGTAGTATGGAAAGTATTCCTGCCAGGTAAATCCCTACAACAGGGATTTGTCGGAAGTAATGTAGTTGGGTCAGTATCCAGCCTATTTGTCCAGCTTTGCCATAGTCATTAGGTTTCATCAATTCATAAGACTGGATGTCCACCACATAATTAATTCGAGCTGTGGCTTTAACATATGCGAGGCTGTCAGCAGGTGCTAATTGACTCAAAGAATCTTTTGAAATCTTATTGGATGGTTTTCCGGCCGAAATAGCCAAATGCGTCCCACGATTTTCACCCAGTTGAATGCGAAAATCACGTGCATACATTTGATACCCTTTTTTAGCCACCTCATCGAGTATCCGGTCGTAATCCACATCCTTCAAATGAATCTCACTCCGCCGACTATTGACTTCCCAGTTATTGATTTCCTTTTGAAAGAGCGCAAAAGCCCCTGCCAGGAAAATAACAAATACCCCAATACTGATGATGATACCAGCTACGGTATGCGTATTGAAAAATGAATTGTAGACTCTTTTATCCGATTGATGTTCTTCCATATCCTTTATTCTTAAAGTGTTTTTAACAAGAAAATACCGAGTCCTGATACCACGATCACAGCACCCAGGATAGTCCAGGCTTTTCCCGGTTTTTTGATCCAATACACCACCGCAATGAAGAATGCCCAAAGTGACGGAAAAACGAACCAAATGGTCAACACCATCAGTTCACCAAACCCCAGCAGTCCTAACAGAGATAATATGCCGATCGTAGCAGCCAGGCCTCCAATTGCAGAAGCAAGCACTTTGCTGGTTCTGGCTAGTTTGGTCTTCAATAGATACTTTTTATTTGCTGGCATAGTGCGTTAGTTTTTTGCTATCTTTTTAGAAAAAAAAGGAACCATTAGAATAATGACGGATGCAAGCGTGGGCCACAGTACCAAAACGGTGAAAACTCCCTTTGCTAAACCCAAATCAACGGCAAATAGAAGTAGGCTTGCCACGGTAAAAGTCCATCCAAGCATCCTCAACAACTGAGGATACTTGGAGAGAAAATCAGGAATGACGCTTGGATTTAATTCGGTCCGATTTGCCGCTACATAGAAGCAGGTGATCGATAAAAGAGTTAACGAAATAGCTGTTAGAATCATGTTCAAGGGACTTGGACTGAAACGACTATTCTATATCCTATAGTTTGGCAATGGCTCCTATTCTACCACTTTCAAGCTCAATTGCTTTAACTACTTCTCCCGTAGTTAAATCGTAAGTATAATAACCTTGAAATTCATTGTTCGCCACAGGGAAATATACCTTTCCATCAATTATTGTAGTACCATTAATGGTGTTTCCTCCAAATAAACTTCCAGGAATACCTTGAATTTTAGTTCCAGTTAATGTATTTAAATCTATTTCCCAAGCAAAACCTTCAATTGTGAAAATATTAGAAAAGACTGCATCTTCTTCATTCATTCTAACATAGAGTTTACCATCTTTCATCTGTCCACCGCCGATTGTAAGAATTCCACCAGTCCCAGCAAAGTTTGGTGCAATGCCCTCAATGCTTGCTATACCGTTAGTTCCAAAAGACATATCAAAAGAGGTAGTACCAGCCTTCACGCGTAAAATTACTTCAGACGTTAACAACCCTGTATTACCTATAAAATAAACATCACCATTCGAGTCTTCAGTAATAACCTCTTTACTTAAACCTTCATCCATACCACCTATAGCCTGTGGGTAAATCATTACATTTTCAACCATATCGGTTGTAGAATTGATTGCCACAACGAAAGTAGAATCAAAAACGTTTTGACCATCTGATGTTAAAAAATTAATTTTAGTGAAAACATAGTCCCCAGCGGCTTGTACGAAATTATTCAACGTAATATTTACAACATTCTCATTATTGGCGAATTGTGCAACTGATGCGGAAAAATCAACTTCTCCTGTTCTTTGCATCATGCTTGGATCAAAGGTTTGTAAGGCTTGATCATTACGTAATTGATCAATGTAATAACCTTTTGTTTGACTTGCGAAATCAAAAGATCCACCTCCTTCTCCTATTGATATAAAACCTGCATCTTCAAATTCACCAAGATCATTTTTTGCGAATTTTTGAATACCAACATCCAATGTTTGATTGATTGCTGTATAAAATCCACCTTCGAACCCTACACCTATAACCCTATTTTGGTCAGCAAATTGAATAGGATTTTCAAAATTTGCTGGATTTATTACACCCGAAAACAATGTGTCGCTGAAAGTTAGTAATGCTCCTCCTCCAGTCGTAAACAAAGCATACCCTACATCGACGGCCCCAGGTTCAGGGTCATCATCATTATTACAACTGGTAAAAAAGACCGTACTCGATAATATAATGACCGTTAACACATTTCGCAGAATTGGTTTTATAATGCATTGTACTATTAATTGATTAATTGATTTTCTCATTTGATTTTCCTTCTATTGTGTATTTAAGTTTGATTCGAAAATTTCTTCCGGGCAGTTGAACACGAAAGCCATCGAAGACTGGTATATCCAGTAGGTTGTTCACTTCAAGGCTTACCCAAAGTGGCATATCTGAATATTTGTAAGTCATTCCAATATCTAAGGTGTGCTGTGCATCAATGATGGTTTTACTATCGAATTTGTACTCTCTTTCAAATAGCCCCGGTTCTAATTCTCTTGGAACAGATCCGAGTAGATATTGCTCAACAAATCCGTAATTCAAGTAGCCGTCCCAATTTCCCTTTATAAATACTTTCGGGAGGGTATATCTTAAACCAGTGTTTGAGAAAAAATAAGGCCTATTGGGCAGTCTGGAGTTCGATAAATTTGTACCTGACGCATTTACTCTTCTCAAATCCTGATAGGTTACTGAGAAATTATATCTTAAACCCGGAATTATTTGTCCTTTGAGAGAAAGCTCACTACCTACAACACGAGAGTCATTGGCATTTCTGAAAATACCATTTGAAAATCCAGATTGAAATAGAATGATATTATTTTGAACAAAGCGATAAAAAACATTTAAATCCAGCCAATGTTTTTCCTTTTTACCCAAATTGGTAAATATACCTGTATTGATATTATGGCTTGTTTCAGGAGTTAAATTGGGATTTGCAAGAATAAATAAGGCATCTCCCAAATATTCAATGGACTCTGGTATTCGCGTAGCATATTCGTAAGAGAATCTTAAAAATCGATTTTTATTTAAACTAAATTTTGTTGAGTTACCAATTCCGTGGGTCGTTTTAGTTACTACAATACGATCACCATCATTTAACAAACCTGCTACTGTAGTTGAAGTATTCAAATAAAATTGTTTAACTGTCAATACATTTTGGATTTTATTTTTCCATAATGATGAGGTTAAACCTAATCCTGAAATGTGTCGGGTATAATTTGTTGGAAAGGTAAAGGGATCTATGTCG
This sequence comes from Bacteroidota bacterium, assembly GCA_038746525.1. Taxonomy (GTDB): domain Bacteria; phylum Bacteroidota; class Bacteroidia; order Cytophagales; family Cyclobacteriaceae; genus Ekhidna. The sequence continues at coordinate 4,655 of JBCDKO010000019.1, read as the reverse complement.
GTTCCAAAGATGATTTCAAGTGTATCGGAACCAATTCTATCTCTAGAAATTAAATTATGGTTGAACACCAATTGATGTTTTTCAGATAATTTGTATCCCGCATTAATTCGAGCAGTCCAAGTTGTAAAATTTATATCTCTGTAATACCTCGAAAAAGGACTGCTTTCCCCACCTTGATTTCTCAATGGAATTCGTTCCCCTAACCAATTCCATCTTGATTCCGGATCATCAACAAAGAGGGTGTTTTGGTCACTATATGACCCAAAGATATCTGTTGAAAACTTCCCTTTGTTTAACCTATACCTTAAAGAAAAAATATTAGAGGTTTCATAATCCATTACCTCTCCTAAAGCGGAATTAGGATCTAATTGCAAACCATTTTGACGCTCTTTTTCTAAGTCAAAATGAGAGTACCCAAACACTAATAAGTCTCCATATTTAAAGTTTCGAAGGCCAACTTTTGTCTCGGCAAAATAAGTTTCAATTCCATCGTGAAACCGCTCCACTTCGGTATCAACCAAATTGGCTGTTTCTTCATCAGCAATTGGAACAATTACTTTGTAATTGTTATCTGAATATAAGTAGTATGAGGCGAGAGAAACAAAAAGCTTACTATTAGGAATATCGAGATATCCATTGACATTGATTTGATGGGTATTAAATGAACCTATGGTGTAAGCAAGGTCAAGGTTGTTACTAAAGTCTTTTCTGCTTGTTAGATTCATTGCGCCTCCTAAGGCATCAGCTCCTAATTCGGCAGGTAATACCCCTTTATATATTTCAATATTATCAAGCTGGTCGACAGGAACAAGATTCAAAGCAAAAGCCCTCCCTAAATAATCCAACGGAATCCCATCTCTAAAAAACCGAATCGCATTTCCTTGAAGTCCATTTATATTAATTATAGTTTCGCTTCCAACTCCTCCAGCTTGACGTATCTTGACTCCAGGAATTTGATTGATTACCTGTGGCAGACTAAGCGATTTTGTTTGTAGCTTTTTTGTATTGATCACTTCCACTTTGATCGGTTCTTCCATCTTCAATTGTTCTTGCGATTTCCCGAAGACCACCACTTCTTCCAAGGCGCTGACTGCTTCAGATAGACGGATAGTTAACTTCTTATTTTCACCTGATTCGACCTTTATATCGACTTCTTTCATCTTATATCCAGAAGAAGAAATAATAAGTGCAGAAGGTCCCACCGCTAGGGGGATTTTGAACTTACCCTCTCCATCTGCTGTCACACCTTGAGTTGTACCATCAATGGCAATCGTAGCGAAAGCTACAGGTTCATTATCGGCGTTTATTATTCGACCTTGAATAAATCCATTTTCGGAATTGTTCTCATTTTTATTTGCCAGCCGAAAAGTGATTTCATTACCTCTGGACCGAAATTTCAGTTGACCATTCCCCCAAACCTTCTGAATCACTGTCTTAATGGGAGTCTGCGTGAAGGATAAGGTAACCTTTCTGCCTTCGGGTAAAGATGAGGGCTGATAAGTGATGGTACAGTCATGCTCCTCCATCAATTTTTTTAAAGCCTCCTTCACCGACTGACCTTCAAAACTGATATTCACTCTCTTTTCAAGTATATCTTGCTGACTGTAAAGTATAGACGAGTAGAGCGTCAGCAAGGAAAACAAAATGTTCACTCTGGATAATAACATTGGATGGCTACTGTCTCTCAGAAGATTATGACTTGCTTGCCTTTGATCTTGTATTCAAGCCCGCTTGCAAAGCTCAAATCCTCTAGCACAGAACTTAGTGGAGGGTTATCCAGCGAGAGAATAAAATCTTCCTTAAGTAATTCCTCTGACTCAACTGTTATTTCAATATCATACCAAGGCTCCAGAACCTCTATGATTTCTGCCAGAGTCTCTCCATCGAATAACAATTTATTTTCTCTCCAGGCAGTTAGTCTTTGGGCATCTACTTCATCCGTTTTTATGATTCTATCAGCACCTAGTACCGCTCTATCGTTCAGCGTAAGTGTTACCAGATTGTTCACTTTGTCTTTTTCGGAGAAAGCAACCTTCCCACTGGTAACGATGATCTCCGTTGCTCCCTCCTCTTTTGTGTTGATCTCAAAAGAAGTCCCCAGCACCTGAGTTTTCGAATCCTTCGTATAAATGATAAAAGGACGTTCGGTATCTCTAGCAACATCAAAGTGGGCATGCCCTGTTAGGTATACAATTCGTTGATCTCTTTCAAACGTCTCGAGAGCTTTGATCTCAGTCTCATAGTTCATACAAATCGTGGATCCATCGGAGAGGGTGATGGTTCTTTTTTCGCCTCGTTGGGTTTTAATGGTCCTTGAAGCGATGGACTGTTCTGTTCCATTTCCAAAGGCATAATCTGAAAACTGGTAAGTAAAGAATCCAACTGTACATAGGATGATCGCGGCGGTTGCATAACGTATCGCTAAGGCTCTCCGTGGCTTTCGAAAATCAACTTGTTTGGGACTTAAAGGAACTCCTTGATCACTTTCGGATTCTGATAAATCAGCCCCTAAAAGTTCAATCTTATTCAGAATTGAATCTTTACTATCTCTAAATTCTCTACTATCGATAAGACTAATTTCAGAGGGAAGGTCTTCGTCTTCGCTAAGCCATCTCTTCATTGCCTCCTCCTCTTCGGGCGTGCAAAGACCTTCATGAAATCTTTGAAGCAGTTTCTCAGTGATAATCATATCTATAGGTTGTTTTAATCTTCATAAAAATTTGTATCTATACCTACTAAGTACACACGGAGAGAAAAATCTATGACCCGGTTATGAAAAAAAGTGATTTTTTAGTGGAGCTAAAATCAGGAAACGGTAGATCTATAGTTTTGAAGGTAATCAGAGAGATCGAGCCTCAACTGAGCCAACGCTTTATGAAGATGTGTACTGACCGTCGGCTCACCCAACGAAAGTCGTTTGGCAACTTCTTTGATAGAAAGATTTTCCAATTTGACCAAAATAAATACCTCTTTACGTCGAGTAGGTAACTTTTCGATAGCCTGCTTTAGTTGAGTCAGAAAATCTCTGTACCATACTTCATTTTCTACTGCCCCTGGAAAAAATCCGAGTTTAATAGCAGCCTCTTGAATTCTTTCGGCTCTTCGACGTTCAAGTTTAAAATGATTGTATACCTGCTGTTTGACTGCCTTGTAGAGATAGCTTCTAAAAGAACCAGTTAATTCAATTTTCTCTCTTCTTTCCCAAATTGAGAAGAATATCTTAGCGGTGATGTCTTCACAGTCTTCCTTATTTCTGATGTATTTACGACAAACAGCATATACATAAGCCCCATATTCCTCATATAATTCTTTAAATCCAGATGATGACCGTATGTCAATCGGCTTACTTTTTTTGTTTATCTTAATAACCTTCATAGTTCCATCTCTTCGTCAAAAAGCCTTTAACAAAACTTTTAGGCCGACTATTTTTAAAGTAATTCTAAATGTTTTATCAAAAATCAAACTTGAACTTCAGTATTGCAATCACTACTTCTAGTGATAATGAGGGTCGAAAATGACTGAAAAGGTACCAGAATGACCTTTTGTTTGATAGTCAATATTCTAACATTCAGCAATATGAATTTCCAGTCGGGCACGGATCTTTGAGAAACTGTTCATTTTGCTAATCCTCCTCCTTCTGGTTTACCCTTCGTTATTTATATTTAACAAATAACGGCATTATTTATTTGTACCACTATCTAACAAAATCTACCAAAGTTTATTTACGTGTCTTGCTCGGCCAGGTAACTCCGTTGTTAAAGTGAAGGTCAAACCTTGTTAAGCTAATAAATCATCGCTATCATCATTAGCCGCCCCACAACGATAGCAAATACCATCGACGATACCAACCGGAAGTGAAAATCTGTAGTCAGACGAGTCGGTGAAAGGAGTCACGGTACCCTTATTTAAATCTATTGAATCAGACACTTAGTAAATATGAAAAATAGGGGTTAGCATGCACATGAGCACATTTGAGTCTAGAAATCTGCTGATTTGTTGTGCTTTCTTTATCAGAATGAGCTATTTTCTTTGTTTGCAGCTTGCTAGAGCCATTTATTAAGTACCTACTTCAATAAATCTATTGACATCCGACTAAAATAAATATCGTTAAAAAAGAGGCTTTCAAGAGCTATCCAGACTGTTTTCTGTTTTTGGTTATTTTGTTAAAAGTATCTCTCCATCCAACTTCAAATAATTGTAGTTATATTATTTCCAGATCGCGTTCTTGAGGCTTTAGTCGACCCACTTTCATGAATTTCATCAAACACACATAAGAGGTCATATTGTTTGGAAGCCACATTGACGAGGGTGACAAAACGTTCGGTCTCCTTAATCTGCCGGTGAATAGCTGAAAAGATTAACTGAGCGATCAAGTTCTTAATTAATGGTTTTTTTAATACAGGTTTAGGATTAGGCACTAGCTTTTTTACTTTCTTTACCTTCCATAAACTTCATAGCCCCACCATTTCCACCTGTGCGCTTAACCCGAAAATTCGGGTGTTATTCATTGAGATGAGGTAACAGGTTGAATAGGAGGTAATTGATTTCGAATCAGAAGACAACACCGTTCCCCAAATCTGAGGAATCAAAAATTATTCAACATGAATATTAGCATCCTTTGAAAAACCCGCCTTTTGGCCCAACTCATCGTTACT